>JAGOBZ010000206.1 GCA_017999015.1 Kiritimatiellia bacterium | reverse complement strand
TTCGAGATACGCGGCACTCCACTTGTTCGAAAAATCGGTCACTGCGCCCGGCACGCCCGGCGCGCAGTTCATGCTCCAGACCACCCCGTTGCACCAGGGCGTGTCCAGCACGCGCCCCGGCGCCCGCCCCTTCTCATCCTCGAACGCGCTGCTCGCCCAGGCCAGCCCGACGGGATTGCCGGCAGCCGCCAGCCGCCGCGCCTCCGCCATGCCACGTTCCAGCGTGCGCGGGCCGTCGCCTTTGAGCGCCATCCACCAGGTCATCGGCTCGGTGTAGCGGAAGGTCAGGATATCCTGCGCGTCGTCCCATGCCGTCTCGCTATCGCCCTCTTTGAAGCGGAACCCGAAATCCTGCCAGCCCTCCACTTTGCTGATAGCCGCGAACGGCATCCAGACACCCTGCTTGCGGATGCGCGTCGCGAACGCATCGGGATAGAGATCATAGTAGCGCGCCAGCGCGCCGCGGAACCCGTCCGCCGCCTTGAAGTCGAAGACGCAGAACCGGAAGCCGGCCGTCCGCTTCTCCGGCGCGAAACCGATGTCGCACGCAAGGAACAGCTCGCGCGTCCGCGGCTGGCAGCCGGTCCGGAAATAGAGCGGCGTCGCCGGGTCGATGCCGACCGCGCACCCCGTCCCGCCGGCCGCCACCGCGCCGAACGGATAGCGCGAAAGCTGACCGTTCGCGCCGACCGGCCGCCGCGTGGTGTTCATGACCTCCGCCAGACACCCGTCCAACTCAAGCGCCCGCCGCGGATCATGAAACCACACCAGCGGGCCGGACGGCTGCGGCAGGGTGTAGACGAGCGTCACGGCCCGGTCCTTACCGGTGAGGTCTTCGAGCGACACGTCATAAAAGGTCACGCCTGCGGCACGGCGCTCGCGGGACGTCAGCCGGACCCCGAGCGCCTCGCGCGCGATCGACACGAAGCCCGACTCCCGCGCCACGTCGCGCATCAGGAAGCCGCGCTGCGGCGCGGCGACCTGCTCGGTCACCGCGCCGTCAAACCGCAGGACGCCGTCGGCGGCGAGCGTCCCGACGCGCGCGTCCTTGAACCGCACACGTCCGGCACGGTTGCGGTAGAGCAGATAGCAGCTCATGCGGCGGATCGGCCGGTCCGGCGTGACCACCACCTCGCGCCGTTGCCACCCGGCCGCCGGATCAGGCTCGAACGGCGCGGACTGCCCCCAAAGCGGCGTGCCGTCGGCGTACACGAGATCGAGATAGAGCGAGAAGTCGCTGTTGGGCGAACCCTCCGTCCGCTCCGCGCGCGCCCAGGCAGACGCCACCACCGGCTCGGCCTTGCTCTGGTTCAGCTCCACGCTCCACACGACACCGCGCTGCTGTGCGGCATGGTCCCCGTTGTCGCAGACATACTCCGCGCCATTGCGCGTGAAGCCCGCCCCATACGCACCTGCGCGCTCAGGCGCCAGCGGCGCGAGCCCCTCCGCATGGCCGCCCTCCACCACCCGTTTGACCAGCCCGCCGTCTTCGGCCCCGACTGCGATACTCACTGTGAGCAGCCCCCACAAACTCCACATCACCGCACGCATACGCCCCCCTTCTCATGCGTTCTCTCGCTTGACCCTCAATCATACCTAGTTGTCAATACCGGAACTCCGCACATCCAACGCCGGGATCTCGCTGCCGTCCGGCATGCGATACGGGCGCTCGCCGAAATTCACCGTAACCGTCACCCCGTTGGCGAAGACCGTTCGCTGCACGGTGCGGTCCGGCGTCAGAATCTGGTGGTCGGTCATCTCGTGATACCCGGTCGCGCGCGCCACCGGCGCGGCCACCTGGTAGCTGGCGGCGAACTGCGCCTTCTTCGCCTCCCACTGCGCGCCGTCAAACAGGTACATCGGCGGCGTGCCGTAGAGCGCGTTGAAGAGGTCGCGCTTGCGCCAAACCTTCGGCAGCTTGTTGTTGTAGTCGCCCCAATACCACTGCGCCACCACGCAGTCGTGATACACCAGCTCCCAGAGCGGCAGGCGGTACGCCTCGCCCACCTGATACTTGGCCAGACGCTCCGGCACCTCGTCCCACACCCGCAGCATGTCGCGGCCCGAATCCGGCACACGGTACGGGCCGAGGCTGAGCATGCCCTCGAAATAGTCGCAGAACGGCACCGACGCCTCATGGCCGGTCTCGCTGCCGCACACCAGGCCGAACTCGCCGATCAGCTTGAGCAGTTCCATCTTATACTGGCGGCTCTGCGTGCGCGTCATCGGGTGGTCGGGATGGTAGCACTCGAACCAGGGCGCCGCGACCGTGGTGTCGATGAAGCGCGCGGTGAACGGCTTGGCCTGCAAGTCTTTGGCGATCCGCGCGCGGGCGTAAGGCAGGGCTTTCGAGTCGCAGATCACCGCGCAGGGGATCATCTCGCCGTCCTTCGCCTTGACGCGCCAGCCGCGCCGCCACTGCGCCGCGCTCGGGCCGGCCCAGTTGATGTCGTGAGGAAAGGCCTCGGTCACCCAATCGCCATGCTTGTAGCCGACCTTCTCATGATGGGCGGGATCCATGATGTCCTGGTAGATGTCGTACCGTCCCACCAACACGTCCGGCAGTTCCCGCAGCGCCCGGATCTGCTCGGGCGAACCGTTCGCGCTCCACAGCAGGCGGCGCATGCCGAGCGCCTGCATCTCTTTGACCAGCGCCACGGGATCGCCAGCCCCCTTGCCCATGCGCCAGATGTTCGCCGCGCCGATCAGGCGGTCGATGTTCGGAACGCGCTTGACCTTTTCGGAGAACGGCACAAGCAGGCCGGTCAGCCGCGCGTGCGCGCGATAACGCTTGCACATCGCCACATGACCGCCCGTCTCAAAAAACACGTAGCGCGCCTTGCGCGTGTACCCGAACTGGCCGCGCTGCGCGTCCCATGAGGGACCGGCCACCCACATCCCGCCCGGCCCCTTGCGGGCATCCATGGCCGCGTCGTCCGACGTTTCCAGAATGCACATCCAGCCGGCGCCGGTCGCGTCGTCCGCCACGCCGAAGAACCCCATGCAGATCCCGTGCCCGCCGTAGGCGATCATCCGGTGCAAGCCCTGATGCTCTTCGTGAACCGGATACCCGACCCCCTCGTTCATCGGCACGATCAGCCGGTCGCCCTTGCGCGTCGCGAAGGGCAGCGGAAAGTTCAACGGACGCTGCATCGCCCCGTCCATCGTGACCGCGACCGACAGCTCCGCGCCCTGTTCCTCCAGCGCGAACACAGCCTTGAATTCCCGCACGGTCTCAGGGTCCAGCAAGGTCAGCGCGATCGAACGCTTGTCATCAGACGTCTTTGCATCGAGAATCATCCAGCCCGCCTCGCCGCCCGCTTGCGACCAGACGCGGCCGGTGCGCAGATCCGTCACCGACAGGCGCGCGGTCGCGCCGTCAACGTTGAAAAGCAGTCGGCCGTTCTCGAGCTGAGCCGACTCCTGCGCACCCGGTTTGACGCGGTCGTTCACCGACCCTACGCGCGTCGCCACATAGCGCTGCACCTCGACCGTCACCGGCTGGTAGCCGGTGAGGCGCGGCTCAATGGTCACAACGTTCGCGGGCGGGATAAAGCGCGAGGTCAGTTCTGTCCAATCGCAGGGCGTCATCACCTGTGTGCCGCCATAAATCCAGCTCACTTCACGACCGTCGCCGTCGCGCAGGATCACACCGGTCGACACGCCGACCCCCGCGACCGAGGAGACCGCCTTGACCCGGCAACTCAGTTCGATGATGTCTCCCGGCTTGACGGCGATGCGCGGGAAGCCGCCCAGACACCAATCTTGCTGCCCGGTATGGCGCACGACAAAGCGGTCTCCCTGCTTTTCCAGCGCGACCGCATTCTCGTCACGCGCCCACACATACGGCTTCTCAAAAGTCCATGACGCCTGCCCCCAAACAGACGATACGGCAGCCAACAGACTGATAGCCCACAAACCCAACGCTCGCTTATTCATGATGCTCTCCAGTATGCCACCTTCCGCTGCTAACGGCCAACCGCAAAATATAACGGGCGGTAATCGGTGGGGGGCTTGACTCGTCTGCCTCTCTTTTCACCAGAAACGCATGAACGTCGCGCATCCCTCTCTCACCGATTACCGTAACTCATAATTCCGCCCTTCAGTTATTTGTGATAACGTGTCTGGCATGCATCACTCATGGACGACTATACTGCTGTGGACGTTCTTCACGTTAGCTGGACATGCCGTGCCGCTCCACGTGCCGGGAGAATGGGCCTGCCTGACGCGAAACGTCGACGCCGCCGCGATGTCGGCCACCCCGGCGCCGGTCCCGCGTAAAGCCTCCGGCCGGATCGCCGCGCTTGCCACCGCCACGCTGAGCGCCGCTTCGGACGCGCGCGTCCGCGCACTCACCGCCTTCAACGGCCTCCACATCCATCCTTCGCCGGTCACGGTCGACTTTTCACGCGTCGAGAACGACACACAGCTCCACGACATGCAGAAGGCCGAAGCATGCCATTCCTGGTACGGCTCCACGTTCTGGAGCGGCGGCGAAACATGGGTCCGCATCGGCAAGGACTGGATGCACCCCGGACAAGCGCTTGATGCCGTCCGTCTCTTCGTCGTGCCGCGCGACGGACGCGTGACCGTCACCGGCACGGTCAAGAAGCTGCACCTCGACGGCGACGGCGTATGCGCCGAAGTCCAGCACAATGCCGCCACACTGTGGCGCGCCGACCTTCAAGGCAAGGACAGCGCCGGCCACACGCTCGCCCTCACGCGCGAGGTCTGCCAAGGCGACACCCTGCGATTTATCGTGAACCGCAAAGGCAACCACACCTGCGACACCACCGGCTGGGACCCGGTGATCACGTATGCCGACGGCACCGCCTTCCAAGCCTCCGCCGGCTTCGCCGACACGCAGGGTGCCCACGGGTGGCGATATGCCTGCACAGGCAGCCAGGCCGCAGCCACGCGCCCCGTGCTGTACGCAGTCGGGCGCGACCTCTCGCTGAGAAAAGACACCCTCGACCCAGCCACAGCCTTCCCGTTTGTCATCCTTTCGGACGGTCACGCAGAAGATGGCTTCGGCGGCTATGTCATGGCTCTGGACACCGACGCGCCGTGGACACTCGACCGGAAGCCAGACAGCGTGGGCCTCGTCGCTCCGGACGCCCCGGCCGTGATCATCCGTTACGATGGCACGTGGATCGAGGGTTTGAAAGTGCTGGCCAAGGCGGATGCTTTTGCCCCCAAACTCGCCACCGCTTTCCGGAACGCCGTGAAGCGCGCGCTGGAAGGCGTGCCGCACGCGCCGGAACCGGACCTGCTGTTGCTGGCGATCGCCGAGTGGGTACAGGACGACGCGCTCTTCGGCGGCAGCGATGCGAAACGGCTGGCGACGTGCATCGCGGATCAGACGAAACGGACGGAGCAGCTCACGGGAAAAGCTGCGGCGCCTCCGGGAGAGGGCTGGAAAGGCTATCTGCGCGCGCGCCTGCTGAAGCGCGGCACGCTGCTTTCCGATCCGAAACTGGCGTTCGGCGAACTGCTCTTCTGCACGCGCCGAAATCCGTCTTGGAACCACGAGGTCGCGCAATACTTCGGCTGGCGCCAGCGGCCGGGCGGCAGCTTGTACGTTCTGGAAAAGCCCGGCGTGTCGTTGGCCCGCCGCGACGTGATCGGCGGCCGCCTGCCCTCCGGCAGCCTGCTCGAACCGCGTCTTTCCTACGATGCCACGCAGGTCCTCTTTTCGTTCGTCGCCACCGAGGGCGCACTTGATCCGCGTACCCTGCCGCGCAACGAGGCCGACACCAACCACCACTACTTCCACCTCTATGCAATTGGCGCGGACGGTTCCGACCTCCGTCAACTCACCCACGACCGCTTTGACGACCTTATGCCGGAATGGCTGCCCGACGGCGGCATCGCCTTTGTTTCCACGCG
>JAGOBZ010000205.1 GCA_017999015.1 Kiritimatiellia bacterium | reverse complement strand
CCCGGGCCTCTGCGCACCGGTGGCAGAGTCTGGCAGCCCTGGCCGGGCGCTTGTGCTCGATGATGAGCACGGGGCCGATGGGCATGTCTGCACCGCAGTGGTCACAAGTCGTCATCTGCACCCCCGTTTCGGTCGCCAGTATCGACATGGCTTAAAACTGTACATACACACGTCCCAACCATTACATGTTTCGCACGACGGTCGGACGTTCTTTCTCGCGCCCTCCCCCGGCGCTCTGCCGCCCATGCGGAGGTGCCACTCGGCAATCTCTGTGACGCGCGGCCACACACCGAATCTGCGCAGTAGCCATTTCCGTGTCCGCTCGACGCGCTTTTGGTGTGGTGTCATCGTCCGTCCTCCGTGTACTGACAGTCGGCCTCTTTCATCTGCCGCATTTCCGGCGTCTCGACATAGATGAACCCGTCCTTGTGCGGCGACACGCGCTGCCAGCCGTGGTTCGGCACGTACATCCAGCATTCACCTTTGCGCTGTAGGCACCGGACCTGCTCCACCGTCTGGTTCAGTTCGATGCGCACGGATGAGATGCGGCTATCCATCACGGTGGCCGATTCCTTCAGTTGTTGCTGGAGATTCAGCACGGTAAACTGAAGCGCCCCAACGGCAATCCACAGGCACACAATCGCGATCCTCATCGCCGCGCCTCCAATCCTGCACCACCAAGCCAATGCTGTAGCGCCAGCTCGCACGCATTCTTGGCCTCGGCCTCTGTTGCGTAGTCTCCAATATCCGGTTTTAGGCCAGGCAGCATACAACACGCACGCCACGGTGTCGTGTTGTCTCGCACAAACGTGACGTTATGTTGAACCTCAAAGCAGCGATACTTTCCAAGCTGCCCAACCAGCACACGCCCCCCATAGGCATACTGCCGCATCACGTATTTCCAGTCAATCATCGTCTTGCCTCCCGCTATGCGAACTTCGCAGATCAGGTGTTAGGGCCGGTCGCCTGCCGGTCCTTGCGCTTGGCGACCATGGCGCGGTAGTACTCCGCGTCCCCGCGCACCTTTGCCGTGCCGTGGCCGGCCCCGCCGGCCTTCGCTGCCCGGACGCACGCGAAGTGCTCCGGTCCGACCTTGCGCCCGCACTGCGGGCAGGTGTGGTGCTTCGCCTTCATTCCCAGCGTCCGGTAGCGTTGATGGGGTTCTTTTCTCCGGCAGCGGTCAGGACATCCGCATAGATGGCCTGCAGTTCAGCGTCGCCGCGGTCGCGGGCATTTAACCATGCCCCGCGAACCTCTGCAACGCCTCCAGCAGCGATCCAGCGGCGAGCCTCTGCGGGCGCTCGTTGCAGCATGGCCGCGCGTTCCCGTGCCGCGTAGGCCGTCGCAGCGACTTCCTGTTCTGGCGTCCTGTTGATCTTGCGTGGTAGTGGCATTTTCCTCTCCCGCGAGGGGGTTGTGTATCCTCGCTTTACCCTCTAGTATACGCCACCTGTTTTTCCAGCCAGCCTCGTCAATCGACGCGGATTTCAGCTTCGCGCCAGGCGAAGCTGCACCCGTAACAACGGGTGCTCTCGTCGGCCATTCCGACGAGCGTGCCGGAGATTTGCCCCGCCCGCTCCATGCCGGACCCCACTCGGGCAGTCCGGTATGTGGTGACCGTAACCCGGTCGCCGATTTTCTTCCCATCAATCTCGTACCACCCGGTTACGACTTTGACGTTTTTTTCTGAGGTCTGCATGGCTACTCTCCCGCGAGGGGGTTGTTTGTGTCCTCGCTTTACCAATACCATACACTACCCAGTAGCGTAGCGCAAGCGCTCCGCAGAAAATAATTTAAGCCCTAACAATCGGCTGCAGCGGACGGAGTACCGCCGCTGACCTTGGCGTTGTGCGTATCAATCCACCCCAGGCGCGGAGGGCCTTCCCATCCGTGCTCCCAAACGAACCACGCGAAGGCAATCATGCCGCCGCCCGTCCGCGCCTCACCGTTGCGCGTCATGGTTAACCGTCGGCTGAACACATACACGCGGGCAAGCGGCGTCGTCTCAAACATGGCCTTACGCGAAACCCCTTCGAGAAACGCCAGTTTCAGAAGCATCGCAACCTTGTCGGTTGCCACCGTCAAAGCGGTCGTCACAAACTGCTCTGCCAGACAATACGGGGGGTTTGTCACAACCGCCTGCACGCTCCCCGCCTGCGGGAAGGACAGGAAATCAACCGGACTCTCACCGTATCCGCGTGGCACAAGGTCGGAGCTTCGCACCGTGTAGCCGTGTGCCTCCAGCACGCGACTGATTGCACCGTCACCGCAAGCCGGTTCCCACAGCGTTCCGCAGAAGGTTTCAACGCGCAATAGCGCCTCCGTCGCCTCCGGTGGCGTCGGGTAGAAATCGCCTTCCGGCCTGCCTGGAGAAGTCCCGACAATGGACTGCGCCTGACGAACGGAACCGCACAACAAAGCGGTGGAGGGTACGCTCATACTTCGCGCCCCTCACCGCTGGGGTTCTGGTCATTGTTCATCTGCCACAAGCGAAGCTCGTGCACACGCGACGGTGCGAACCTGTCCACGTCTGCCCTGCGAAGCGCATCGTCAGTGCTGACATCGAAACTCATTGTCGTCCCTCCTTGTCCATGTTCGGTTCGGCCGCCGCGAGCCCGACAATCTTGGCGTTGCCCCTGCCCTTCCACTGCGCCAGGACGCCGCCCTCGATCAGCAGCGAGATGCAGGCCCGGCCCTTGTCCCGGGGGACCTCTGCGGCTTGCAGGCGCGACTCGAACACGTCCTTGCACATTGGGCCGTGAACGCGGAACAGCTCAGTAACGGCACCGGCATACGTGGACGGGTCTGGCGACGCCTGGCGACCGGCTTTTCGCTGTTCTTTGGGCAACTCGAACGTTTCCCAGACCATGGCCTCGGAGTGCCGGACGCCGATCTCCCAGGCCTGTTGTCCCTGGTCGTCGACCCATGGCGGCCGGCGTTTGCCGGCGTGCAAGACGAACTGGCCGCGCTCGATTGCCTCCATGGACAGCACGGCGCGTGGCCAGTTTGCCGTCAGGTCTGCAGACCCGGCCCCGGCGTACTGCCAGTCATATGATCCCATCTTCCGCTTGTCTTTCGCGGCCGTCGGCTTTGGGATGTGGTGGCAGACGAACAGCGCGACGCGGCATTGCACTGCCAGGGCCCCCAACCCGGACCGGCAGAACGCTTGCACCGTCTCGGGCTTTGTCAGGTCGCCGGCGACGAACCCGCCAAGCGGGTCCACGATCACGACGTCGCACGGCCAGGCCGCGAGCATGGCGCGGAGTCGGGACAGGAACGCGTCACCGGTGCACCCAGGCAACCACACCTGGCGCGTGCGCTCGTGAACCGCGGCAGCCTCGGAATTCGAAAGCGCGAGTCCGCGAATCATCCCGGCCGCAATGGCGCGGCTGTCGTTGGGCGGGTTTTCGGCCTGGACGATGAGCGACCGCAGCGGGTCGCCATGCGGGCGTAGGCCGAACACGGCGCGGCCACAGGCCCACGACACTGCGGCTTGCGCGGCCAGGTGGCTCTTTCCGACCCCGGACGGGGCCGCGAGCATGAGCACAGCGCCGCGCTCTAGGTAGCGGCACTCTCCGTCACCGAGCAGCGTTTCGCCGTGGTCGATCTCCTGCGTGGCCAGCTCATACACGCTCTCTGGCGCGTCCCCGGCGGCAACGGTGGCCATGCGCGCCAGCGTGGCCTGGGCCTCCGCTATGATGGCGTCCGGGTCGTCGTTGTCGTTGACCTTCTGGGTCATGGCCTGTGCGGTCTCGGCAATGCGGCGCCGGCGTGCCGCCGCCTTGATCCGCGCCGCCTCAGACTCCCACCCGACATGCGTCGGGCGCAACGCTGCGAGGTTGAAGAAGTACCCGGCATCCAACCGCGCCTGCAACCTTTTCGTCGTGCGTCCGGCCACCGACACCGGATCGATGGTCTCCCCGGCCCGGTGCATAGCCTGCAGCACGCGCCAAATCGCGCGGCAGGTTTCGTTCATGAAATCGGTGTGCGGGACTGCCGCGAGTGCCGCCGGCCGGTCCACGTCCGAGAACAGCGCGCATGCGATCAACGCCTGCTCAGAGTCGAACGTCGGCGGGATGTGTGGGCCAATCTTGGAGTCCCATGACAGGGGTTCGTTGGTCATGGTGCCTCCAATTCGCCGCGTGCAGTCGTCGCGAAGTCGAAGACTTCCTGCGCCATCCTGCGGGCCGCTATTTCGCAGTAGCATTCCTCGCGTTCGATCAACACGGCTTTGCGCCCCAGGTCCTTCGCGGCCCGGCCCGTTGTGCCCGAGCCGGCGAACGGGTCAAGGATCGTCTGCACGTCACCGGCAAGGCCGATGCACCAGTTCATCAGGGCAAGCCGTTTCTGCGTTGGGTGCCCCGTGTCATGCGTCCCGACCTTGCCGCGCCATTCCTTAGCGGGCTTGTCGAAATTAGTCCATGCAAGCTCCATGCTCGCCATTGTCTGTACGACATTGGTCTTGCTCCAAGACAGCCAGCACCGCGACGGTGGCAGAGCAAAGTAGTTGCCGCCCCAAATGATGGCAGGACATTCCAGCGCAAGCAGAAAGGCCAAGTCCGGCGCATGCGTGTCCCATTCCCGCATCTTGTCGTACTTCTCCGAGCAGCCCCACGTCCCGCCCTGCATTCGCTTTCCGATTCCATACGGAGGGTCGGTCAGTAGCAGGTCGAACCGGCCCAGCGTCGGCACGATCTCGCGGCAGTCGCCATGGTAGATCGTCACCGCGTTGTCTTGATAGTAGGGCGTCACTTCGCCACCCCCTCGACCATCTTAGCCGGCCGATACGTGGCCGGGTGCAGGTAGTTTGGCAGTGCCCAGCGGTTTTTGGCGAGAATGCAGAACACCTTCGCTGCCTCGGATTTCGGCCAGCGCCCGACGTCCTGGAACCCGTACCGTTCGAGCGCGCGAATCTGCTTGGGCGTTGCGGCGCCCTGCCACTGGCGCAACTGCAGGGCGCTAAGGATCTCGGCCGCGTGTGTGCGGGACGTGATCTCGTCCGGGTAGATGCCCGCGGCCTGCAGTGCCTTTTTCTGGTCAATCGTCGGGGGCCTTAGGTCGCCGGCATCGTCGCACCTGACGCCGATGCTGCGTTCGTACTGGAGCGGGTCAACCAGCTCGCGTTTCCGCTTACGCTGTTCCTCTAGTATCCTCGCCAGGGCGCGCTCGCGCTCCTCCAACGCGGTGCCGGCGCCATCGGTCACGATGTCGACGGGGCCGGCAACGGCGCGTTCGGCAAGCAGCTCTGCCACGCGCGCCATTACTTCCGGCTCTTCGTCGCACACCAGGTGCGCCGGCCGGCAGAGCGGCAGGCGCCGGGACTGCCAAAGGAAGTCGAGCAACAGCAAATCGCGTTTGCCTGGCGCCAGGCGCGTGCCGCGGCCAACCATCTGCGCGTAGAGGCTCCTGATCTTGGTCGGGCGCAACGGGCAGATGCAATCGACTGAGATGCAATCCCAGCCCTCGGTCAGGAGCATGGCGTTGCAGAGGACCGTGCCCGGGCCCGCCGCGTCGAACCACCGCAGGACCTGGGCACGGTCGGGCGACTCGCCGTTGACCTCGCGGGCCGTGATGCCGCGCTCTGCAAGCATGCCAGCGAAGCGGCGCGAGATGTCAATGAGCGGCAGGAAACAGACGGTCTTTCGCGTAACACACTCGGCGCGGATGTGGTCTGCAATCTGGTGCAGGTACGGCTCGAGTGCATTGCTCGCCTCCTCCGGTGTGATGTCGCCCGCGCCCTCGTGGCCGACCTCGATGCGGAGCGGGATGGTCAACGCGCGAATCGGAGCCAGATACCCGTCAGTGATGGCGTCTGGCAGGTGATACTCGAACGCGACATGCTCGAAAACCTCACCCAGGTTGCGCTTGTCGCCACGGTCGGCCGTGGCCGTCAC
>JAGOBZ010000204.1 GCA_017999015.1 Kiritimatiellia bacterium | reverse complement strand
CCGCCCAAACGCCGGAGTCCCTATCCCCCCATAGAGCCGGGGCCGGGGGGGAGGGCGGGGCGTACTGTCGAGCCCTCACGCGCGCGCGAGGCAAAACAAACGACTGCGTGCGCGTACAGCCCCCCCTTTTTGCCTATATGCTACACGCGGAGGGGTATCGACTAGCCCCTGTTGGCGCGGCGCGTGCCCGCACGTTGACCCGGCGAAATGATCGACCGCCCCGACCGAGGGCGGTTTTTTTGTGCCCTGCGGCTGGTTTGGTTTGGGGTTTGGTAGTCATTCAGGCATGAAAGCTGAGGGCTGAACAACGGGGGTTTACGGGCTTGGTTTGGTTTTGGTTTGGTTTTGGTCGCGTAGAGTAACGCAGTTTCCCACTTCTGAACATCAACCGGACATAGGCACAATAAAGCCCGTATTCATTGGGTTAAATCAACGGATACGGGCTTAAAAAGTGGTCGGGGCGGAGGGATTTGAACCCCCGACATCCAGCTCCCAAAGCTGGCGCACTACCAGGCTGTGCAACGCCCCGAGTTCAATTGGAAAACGGGTGGATTGTAAGGCAAACGTCCCGGACACGCAATCGGTTTTGCGCTGTCTTTGCCGCTCTTTGCCGCTCTTTTGCCGCTGTTCGTGCAAAAGAGAGCGGCTTGCGGCTTGACACCGGCGCGGGGGTTTTCGACACTACGCGCATGCAACAGCTTTTTGACGCGATCGCCCGCCTGCGCGTGCTGGTGGTGGGCGATCTGATGCTCGATCATTACGTGTGGGGCGATGCCTCGCGTCTCTCGCCGGAAGCGCCGGTGCCGATCGTCAAGGTCGGCCATGACGCCTATACGGCGGGCGGTGCCGCGAACGTGGCGGCCAATCTGCGGGCGCTGGGCGTCGCGACGGAAGTCGCGGGCGTCTTTGGTGCCGACACGTACGGGCGGCTGCTCCAGGCGAACCTGGCCGAACGCGGCGTAAGCTGTGACGCGGCCTGCTGTTGTGAGCACGCCGCCACGATCGTCAAGACCCGTGTCATGTGCCGTAACCAGCAACTGTGCCGCATCGACCGCGAGGACCGGCCGGAGGCCTATGCCATGCCGGCGGCGTCCGTCGAGGCGTTGCGCGGCCGTATCGCGGCGGCGGACGCCGTGATTCTTTCGGACTATGCCAAGGGGATGGTCACCAGCGAGCTGATCCGCCGCGTGCAGGGGATGGCGCGCCCAGGGCAGATCGTGGCGCTCGATCCCAAGCCGCGGCCGGACCTGCATTTCACGCGCGTGACGGTGATGACGCCCAACCGCGGTGAGGCCTTGCAGCTTGCAGGGCTGACGAGCGCGGAGGGCAAGGCGTTCCCGGGCGCAGAGGTGGCCGCGCGCATTCATGAGCGGTTCGCGCCCGAGCATCTGGTGGTGACCCTGGGCGCCGACGGCATGCTGCTCAGTACCGGCGGCCGGCCCGGCCGCCACCTCGCCACGGCCGCGCGCGAGGTCTTTGACGTTTCGGGCGCCGGCGACACCGTGATCGCCACGCTGGCCGCCGCGCTGGCCGCCGGCGCGGATATCGAGCGCGCCGCAGCGCTCGCCAATCTCGCCGCCGGCGTGGTGGTCGGCAAGCTCGGCACCGCCACCGCCACGCCGGCGGAAATGTTGGCCCATGCTTCCAAAGGAGTCTGACCCGCCCATGTTGCAGGCCGCACAGACCGCTGGCGCCCGAGCGGCGCTCTTTCTGGACCGCGACGGGACCGTCATCCGCGATGTGGGCTACCTGAGCGAGCCGGACGGTGTCGAACTGCTGGCCGGCGCGAAGGAGGCGCTGCAGCGCGTTTGCGTCAGCCACCGCCTCTACCTCCTCACCAACCAGAGCGGGATCGGCCGCGGATACTATACGCTGGCGCAGGCTCAGGCGGTCAACGCCCGCATGATGGCGTTGCTGGCGCTGCCGCCGCCGGGGTTCGCGGCAGTGTGCATCGCGCCGGAAACGACGGAACAGCCCGCCGTCTACCGCAAGCCCTCGCCCGCGTTCATTCTTGAGCGCATCGCCGCCGACGGCCTGGATCCCGCACGCTGCTGGATGATCGGCGACCGGCTGAGCGATCTTCAGGCCGGCGTGAACGCAGGGATTGCCGCCGCACTGATCCACAACGACGTATACTTCAATGAGCAGACCCGGGCCTTCTGCGAAGAACACCGCATTCCCGTCTACCCGTCGCTCTCGGCCGCGCTGGCCGTCATTGTGCCGGAGCGGCCGCTGGTGCGTTTCACGCCGGAAGGCAAGGTGACCGCAGTCTGGCAGCAGGGCCAGGAGCGGCATGAGGTTTTGTTTGACCGCCCCGGCGACTTGGCGGAGCGGCGCTTCGCGGCTTTGGCGCATGTCGCGAAGCTGGAGGTCGCGGACGGGAAGCAGGGTTGCGAGCACCTGTTCCTCACGGTGCCGTTCACAGACGCCGCGCTGCCAGAGCCGCTTTTCGGCGCGGCACTCACGCCTGCCTATCGCGTGGCGTTCGCGGCACTGATCGACCGCGACACGCCCTGCGACGCCTTCTGGATGATGCGCGGCGAGCCCGGCGAATTCGCGGTCGGGGCGCGTCGGCTGGGCGCGGTGTGGCGGGTGGCGGGAGTCACCGCAGCGGCGCAGACCCTGACGGTGCGCTTTGAAGATCTTTGGCTGCGCACGCCGGCCGCGCTGCGGGCGACTCGATACACGGTCCAGATCCTGCGCGACCCGATCGCCGGCGACGACGGGGCCGTTGTCGATGAGACGTTCGCGGGGCAGGCGCCGGATGTGCGCGTCGCGCTGGACCTGGCGCGGGACGGCGGCTTCCTGCTGACGTTCCGCCCGCAGCCGTAGTGTGCGGCATACAGCCCGTTTCATCGGGCCACAGTGGTGAGGATGCATGCAAGAAGAGCTTCTTGAAAACACGGAGGACGATGCGGCCGGCTCCGTCTTGGTCTTTACGGTGCCGGAGGGAGCGGCCGGTCGGCTCGACGCCTGGCTGGCCGCGCAGGCGTCCGGTCTGTCGCGCGCGCGCATCCAGACGTTGATCAAGGAGGGGCGGGTAACGTTCGCGGGCGGGCCGATCAAAGCCAACGCGCCGGTGAAGGCGGGACAAGTGTTCGTGATTGATGTGCCTGCGCCGCTGCCGGCGGTGCCGCAGCCGCAGGCGATCCCGCTCGATATTCTTTACGAGGACGGAGATCTGCTGGTGCTCAACAAGCCGGCAGGGTTGGTTGTGCATCCCGCGCCGGGGCACGCGGACGGCACTTTGGTCAATGCTCTGCTGCACCATTGCCGCGACCTCGGCGGTGTCGGCGGCGTGGAACGTCCGGGTATCGTGCACCGGCTGGACAAGGAGACCTCAGGCCTGCTGGTTGTCGCGAAGAACGATGCGGCGATGGCCGGGCTGGTGCGGTTGTTTCAGAACGGGGGCATCACCAAGGAATACGAGGCGTTGGTGCACGGCGCCCCCCCGCGCGAATCGGGTACCGTGAGCGGGCTGATCGGCCGGCACCCTGTAGACCGCAAGCGCATGGCCGTGGTGCGCGCCAACGGGCGGCAGGCGGTCACCCACTACACGCTGGAGCGGCGTATGGGGAAAGGGGTTTCTTGGGTACGCTGCCGCATCGAGACCGGCCGCACCCACCAAATCCGCGTGCACATGCAGGCGCTGGGATGTCCGCTGGTCGGTGACGCACTGTACGGCCGGCCGGCGGCTGACCGGTGCCTGCCGCAGCCGCCGCAACGGCAGATGCTGCATGCGGCGCATCTGTCTTTCGCGCATCCCGTCAGCGGCGTTGCGCTCGATTTCCGCGCACCGCCGCCGGACGATTTCATGTGCGTGGCGGAAAGTCTGTCCGAAATATCAAGCTGTACAGAGTGCTAGCTGACGGCGCGTTCAAACGCCGCCGCACACGCCTCGCAGGAAAAGAGTGTCCGCACCGCAGCCAGGCCGCATGCGGCTTCCCGGCGCAGACGTTCCGGATCAGCCAGAAGCCCGGCCCACGCGCGGGCCAGGGTTTCCGGCTGCGTGTCAGGCGTCAACACGCCGCAGCCAGCCTTGGCGGCCAGTTCGGGAAACGCACCGTGCGCCGGCAGCACCAGCGGCACACCGGCCGCCATCGCCTCCAGCGCGTAGTAGCCAAAGGCTTCAGGCGCGGGACCGCCGGGCACCGAGAGCACGGTCAGCCCGGCGAGGAATCCCGCGCGGTCGCACGCAAAGCGCTCCGG
Source organism: Kiritimatiellia bacterium (assembly GCA_017999015.1). Lineage (GTDB taxonomy): Bacteria > Verrucomicrobiota > Kiritimatiellia > RFP12 > UBA1067 > DUPH01. Next base: position 1,739 of record JAGOBZ010000204.1, on the reverse strand, counting down.
TGCGATCTCGGCATGCGCCAGTGCGCCCGCCGCGGCCAGCTTGCTGCGCTGCCGTTTCAGGAAGCGGCGGTCCGCCGAGGGCCCGCCGGTCGCGGCAATCCTCACATCCGGACATCGCGGGTCGCGGCGTAACAGCAAAAAGGCGTCTACAAAACGGTCAAAGCCCTCCTCGGCTGACAAACGCGACAAAAAGCCGATCACGGCCGGCCGGCGGACGGGATCGGCCTGCCGGTAGAGCGATGGATCGAGGCCCGGGTAGACCACCCGGAAGCGCTCACCGTCAAGCGCTAACCATCCCGACATGCGTTCGGCGTAGGAGGCGCTGACCGCGATGAAACGGTCGATGACGTCGGCATCCGCCGCCATCACACGTAAGGCGGCGGCACGCAGCGCGGCGTCCATCGCGTCGAGCCAGACATGCTCATCCTGAAGCCAGCAGACCACCGGACAGCGCGCGACCCGTTTGAGGGTCCGCGCCAATCCGGCCAGCAGCGCGTTGGAAAGCACGATCAGCTCTGGCCTTTCATGCGGCGGCAGCGCGGCGATCCATTCGGCTACGCGGTGCAGCTCTTCGGCTTGCCGACCCTCCTCGCCGCGAAGCATCGAAAGGGTCAGATCCTCAAGCCCCGACGCCGATGTCGATTCAGAAAACCGTGCCGCGAGGCGCAGGATCGGCCACGCATCCAAAGGCGCAAACCATGCGCGAGGCAGGCGGCGCAGTCCGGCAAAGCGGTGGCGCAAATATAAAGAGACCGCGCCATAAAAGACCGGCGCGGCGTCTGGCGCCGCAGCCTGCGCCGTCGCCGGCAGATAGAGCGGCATCAAGGTGACGTCATGGCCGCGACGGCGCAGAGCCTCCGCCAACGCCATATCGCGCAGGCAGTTCTGGCAGTAAAACGCCCCGCCCGATCCCGGCAAAATGGACAAGATGCGCATTCTTGACCTCGTCGCATCAGCGGCTCATACGTCGCAGAGCAGGACCGCTTTACGCAGCGACTCCATGCCGTTTTTCGGCTTGAACTCATGTGCCACGTAGCCGTTGTACTTGCCCTCCTCCTGCAACTGCGCGATGACGCGCATGATCGCGGGATAGTACAGCTCCTGCTCCTCGTCGAGATCTTTACGGCCCGGATTACCGGCAGTGTGGAAGTGTCCGATATAGTCAATGTTTTCGCGGATCGTGCGGATGATGTCACCCTCCATGATCTGCATGTGGTAGATGTCATAGAGCAGCTTGAAACGCGGCGACTCCACGCGCTTGCACAGCTCCACGCCCCACGCCGTGTGGTCGCACATATATCCGGGATGATCCACCTTGCTGTTAAGCAGCTCCATGCAGATGGTCACGTCATAGTCGGCCGCGATCTTGACCGCCTCTTTCAAAACCGGCACGCAGGCGGCCAGGCCGTCCGCATCGCTGATGCCCTTGCGGTCGCCGGCCATCGTGATGACGCGTTTCCAGCCGAACTCGGCTGCCGCCGCAATATTCTCACGGAACTTCTTGAGCATATCCGGATGCTTGGAGGTGTCATTGAGTCCGTCCTTGATACTGCCCGCGCCGGGCACCATCGTGGCTGCCAGTCCGTGCTCTTTGAGGACCGGCCAGATGCTGCGGTCGCCCACCAGGTCCAGTCCGTGCAGCCCCATCTCTTTGATCTGACGGCAAAGATCTGCAACGGGGGTCTTGCCGAGCGGCCAGCAAGTGACCGATTGGCGGATGCGCCCTTTCAGCTTTGGCG
>JAGOBZ010000203.1 GCA_017999015.1 Kiritimatiellia bacterium | reverse complement strand
ACCTTCCTGAAACGGGCAGGCGCCGCATCGGCGTTCACGATCATTCCCGCCCACATCCTGCGGTCCGAGACCGCGCCCAGCAACCAGCTCACGCGCGCGTTGCTCGGTTTCGGCGGCATCGCCCGCTCGGGCAATCATCTGGGCTACAAGGCGACGCGCCTGGTCGCGCTGTGCGATCCCGACGCCACACGGGTCCAGGAAGGGGTCGTGCAGGCCGAGAAGAACGGTTACGGCAAGATCTTCACCTGCCGCGATTTTCGCGAAATCCTCGCGCGGCCGGACGTCGATATCGTCCACATCTGCACCCCGCCCCACTGGCACGGCCTTATGTCCGTCATGGCCGCCCAGGCCGGCAAGGACATCTGGTGCGAAAAACCGATGACGCGCACCATCGGCGAGGGACGCCGCGTGCAGGAGGCCGTCAAGGCCAACGGGCGCATCTTCCGCCTGAACACCTGGTTCCGCTTCATGAGCGGCTTTTACGGCTTCGGCACCGAAGTCAAGCCGCTCAAGAAACTCATGGAGAACCGCGTTCTCGGCTGGCCGGTCAGGGCGGTGGTCGGCAGTGTCACCGGCTTCTCGCTCAAGTTCGGCTGGAGCGGGCTGGTCAATCTCAAGCCCGAGCCGGTGCCTTCGACTTTTGATTATGACCTTTGGCTGGGGCCCGCCCCGTACAAGCCGTATCACCCGCACCGCACCCACGGCACGTTCCGCGGCTATTGGGATTACGACGGCGGCGGGCTCGGCGACATGGGCCAGCACTATCTGGACCCGGTTCAGTATCTGATGGAAAAAGATGAGACCAGCCCTATCAAAATCGAGGTCGACTGCCCGCCGCAGCACCCCGACGCGGTCGGCTCGTTCCGCCGCATCACGTTCACTTACGCCGACGGTTGCCAGATCATTCTGGACGGCGACGACTCCATGAAGGGTGCACCGTTCCTGGAGGGCCCCAAAGGCAAAGTCTGGCCGAAGATGAAGTCCGACATTCCGAATCTGGAGTCCCTCCTCGCCGAGCTTCCCGAGCCGGCGCCGCAGCAGACCGACTTCGTGGAGTCGGTCAAACTGCGCCGCCCCTTCGCGCTCAACGAAGGCAACGGCTTCCGGTCGGCCACGATTGTCAATCTCGGCATCGTCGCGATGCGTCTCGGGCGCGGCTTCGCCTTTGACCCGGTCACGCTGACCGCAGTCAACGACCCGGCCGCCGACCGCTTTATCTACCAGCAGATGCGTGCGCCGTGGCTGATGTAAGCCCGCGCCGCCGAACCGTTTCTTTCAGCATGAATAAAGGATTGCCCATGAACCGCCACCTCATCAACGCTGCTCTCGCGCTCGGCCTGCTTGTCGCCGCCGCGACCGCCTCGGCCCAGGATTCCGCCGCCCAGTGGGCCGGCAAACAACAGGCCGCGCTCGACGCCGTCAATGACGCCGCGCTCGCCGGTCTTCTCAAACAGGGCGCACCCGCCCTGGACGCCCTGCTCGCCGAGGTCAAAACCGGCTACGCCTCCGACCCGGTCGCCCTCACCCGCATCGCCGCGCTGACCCAGTACGTGATGCGTCCGGACGGAGCCTCCGGCCGCACGGCGTATGCCGGAGCCTTGCTGGCGGCGGCGCAGCGCGCCGGTGATGCTGACATCATTTGCTTCTTCCTCGACCAGCTCCGCTGGTGCGGCATGCCGCAGCAGGCGGCCGCAATCCGGGCGTTTGAAAAGTCTGAAAAGCCGGGCGTCGCCGCGCTGGCCGCCATGACCGTTCAGGCGGTCACCGATGACCGTGCCGCCAAGGCCGCACCGGTCACGCCCACGCGCCATGCCGCGCTGAACGCCGAGATCGCCGCGCTGCCCGCGGCCGCACGCACCCCGCGTCTGCTAGCGGCGTTTGATGATCCCGATCCCGCCTATGCCGGCGTGGCGCTGGCGTATGCCCGCACCACCGGCGGTGCCGCCGAAACCCGGCTTTGGGCCGGCAAACTCGCAAGCGCTACAGACCCCGTCCGCAAGACCATGTTGCTCGACCTGCTGGGTGACCGCGGCGACAAGAGCGCCTGCGAGGCCGTTGCACCCTTCATCGAAGATGCCGACGACACCGTGGCGTTCGCGGCACGTCACGCGCTGATCCGCCTTGATCCCGCCGCGGTTGCCGCGCGTCTTCCCGCGCTGCTGAAGACGCTGCCGCCCAACCGGTTGGCGCTGATCCGCGACGGCGCGCGTCAGCTTAAGACAGAACAGCTTAAGGACGCCGTGATCCGTTCGTACGACAGTTTCAGCGACACCGGCAAGAAGGTCGCCCTTGAATTGATCAAAGAGCGTCGCATTGCCGAGGCCGCACCTCTCGGTCTGGCCGCACTGGATGCGACGGACGAAGACGCCGTCATCGCCGGGTTCCGGCTGCTGCGCGAGATCGCCGGCAGCGACATGGCCGGCGTGCTGGTCGCCAAAACGCTCGCCTCACGCGGCCGCGCCACGCCTGAAGCGCAGACCGCCCTAGCCGCTGCCGCACGTCGCGACACCTCGGGCGCGTATGTCGCTGCACTCGTCAAGGCCTTGGGCACTGCACCTGACGCGCAGAAACCTATTGCGCTTGAGAGCGCCGCGCGCATCGGCGGCGCCGAGTTGCTGAAAACGGTTGAAGCAGCAGTGTCGGCATCGCAGGCCGATGTCGCCACCGCCGCCGTGCGTGCACTCTCCGTCTGGCCGGACGCTGCCGCCCTGCCGATCTTGCTGCGCGTCGCCGCCAAAGATCCTGATGCGCGTCGCCAGACGCTTGCGGCACGCGGTGTGGCTAAGCTCTGCAACACCCAGCAGGTGAACAAGCAGGCGCTTCTGCCGGCGTGGCGTACACTCCGTGCCGACATGAATGACGATGCCAACAAAGCGTTGATCGACGACCTATTCAAGCAGGAGATCAATGTCGCATTGGGCAAGCCGGTCACGACCGACGCCCCGACCGAAGGCAACAACGTGCCGGCCAACCTCGTCGATGGCACGCTCGAAAAGGCCTGGCACGCCGGACGTTCACCGGCACAGGCCGTGATCGACCTTGGCGCAACCGGGACACTCGGCGCCATGCACATCACCTTCTACCATGCTGACGGGCGCACCTACACCTTCAAATTGGAGCTATCCACCGACGGCAAAGCCTGGAAAGAAGTGGCCGGCAACCTCAACGACGCCAAGCCCGCCACGGCCGAAGGCTTGCGTCTGAATTTCGAGCCGACTGCTGCGCGCTATGCGCGTCTGACTGTCGTCAAGAACAGCGCCAACTTCGCGGTGCATGTCCAGGAACTGAAACTCTTTGCAGTGTCGACTTTGTAGCCTACGCGCGCACTACCCATCTCAGCTTTTCAGCCCGCTGAGATCCGGGGTCAAGGCAGGGCGCTCGGCCAACAACGCCTCCAGCGTGACCCGGTCGCGCCGTGCAGCAGCCTCACGTCCGAGAATGGCCGTAAAGTTGCTTTCCACTGCCCGCGTCACCTGCTCATTCGAATAGTCGCCGACGTCGATCGCCTGACGGAATTCGTCAATATTGGTGCGCACGCTGGCCTCGGGGTTCGGCACGCCGCCGCTGAAGTGACGCGGACCGCCACGCACGTAGGATTTGCCTGCGTATGACAGACAGGCCGTGCCTTGCGTGCCCTGCAACGAGGCCGTCAAACGGCCGGTCTTGATCCAGTCGTGGTAGGAGCCGAGGATGCCCTGATGGCACCACATCGTACCGTCGTCGAACAGATAAACCACCAAACTCGAATCCCGCGCATCACCGTGAACGGAGGGTCGGAAGGCCGCCGAAGCGCCAAGCGCGGCGACAGGCGCCTTTCCCAGCGTCCAGACAACCGCATCCAGAATGTGGACATCGTAATGCACGATGTAGTCGCCGCCCAAGGCGATGTCATTACACCACACGAGATCCTTCAAACGGTTTTCAACTGTCCCTTCCAGCGGCGGATCCTGGTAGCCGTTACCACCAGCCCAACCGGATGAAAAGATCGTTTGCATGCGACCGAGAGCACCGGCACGGATACGTTTCGCCACTTCGACGTTTACCGGATCACGCGGCAACTGGTAATCCGCCTGAAACACGCGTTTTTCAGCCTTGGCACGCTCTACCAGACGCTTGATCGTCAAAGTTCCCGGGATGTCGATCGCCACAGGCTTGGCCATGTAGATGTGAAGCCCCGCGTCGAGCGCGGCGGCCGCATGCTGCGGAAAAAAGTACGGGGGGGTCTGCAAAACAACCGCCTCGACCCCGGAGGCCATGAGACGCTGATACCCGTCGAGTCCGTGAAAACAACAGGAAGGCGACACTCCGAGCTGCCCACCCGCACGCGCCGCGCGCTCTTCAAAATAATCGGCGACCGCGTTGAACGTAAACCCGCCGTGAGCCGTAAACAAACTGCTGATCCATGTGCCGCGCCCACCACACCCGATCAAACCTACTTTGATTTTTCGGTTGTACGTGCGCGGCGCGGCACCAATCCCCACCGGTTCTGTCTCCCTCGGCTCAAGCCCCCGCGCAGTGCCAGAAAACGGCAATACCGCCATACCGGCATGCGCCAAGCGCAGAAAATCGCGCCGCCCGAAATCAATGCTGTTCGGCCTCATCAACTCCTCCCCCTGCCCGCTACCGGACGACATCACGCTGGTAGCCCAGCCAACGGGCCACCGCCGCATTCTTTGAGCGGACATGAAGTTTTTTGTAGATGCGCAGCACGTAGGTGTGAACCGTGGCGAACGCGACATTCAGCCGGTCTGCAATCTCTTTGTACGAGAACCCCTGTGCGAGCAGATCCAACACCTCCTTTTCGCGCGGCGCCAGTTCACCCGACTCCCCGCCACCAGCGGTCGTGACCTGTATCCCCGGCGACGGGACCGCCGGAGACGTCGTGTTCGGCACTTGCGCACGAAAGGCATCCACCACTTTACGTGCAAGCGCACTGGTCATCGGCGCCCCACCCCGGTGGATATCGCCAATGGCCGCCAACAAATCGCGGGCACGGGCCGGTTTGACCAGATACCCGTGAGCACCAGCAGCCAAAGCGCGGAAAAGGTTGTCGGTGTCCTGATAAACCGTCAGCATCACAATCTGCAAATCCGGCAGACGCTCCGAAAGCTGACACACGCATTCGATACCGTCCATGCCCGGCAAATTGATGTCCATGATGGCCACCTGCGGCTTGAGCGCAGGTGCCTTTTCAACCGCTTCCTCGCCAGAACCGAACGCGCCAACGCACACACAGTGGGGATCACTGTTGACAATCTCCACAAGCCCGGCGCGCAACCGGCTGTCGTCTTCGACGATAATCACATCAATGGCCATTTTTGCTCCCCACCCGCTCAGTCCGGCGGTTACGTCCTCACAATAGCGTGATCGCCCACCGAACGCAATTCGAAAGGTATTATGGGATGGTTGTGGGATGAGGGGCCACGGCATCGCAATGAAACGGCCTTGCTTATGCCAGCGCCCGCTCCCTCACTCGGTCAAGCAGCGCCAGAAGTTCATCGACCTGAGCAGAGGTGAAAACGCCGTCCGGCCCCTGCGGGCTCAGGTCGGTGAAGGGTGACTCGTAGAGCAAACGGGCTTCCACGATGCCCTGTTCTGTCAGGTGGTCGATAATCAGATTGATGAACTCGATCTGATTCGCGCTCAGAGTGCTGCCATTCAGGAACACGGAAAGAGCCTTCTTCGCTGCCTCGCGATCCAAGCCGACCAAAGAGCGGACGAAAAGCCCTAATCCATGGCTCTTGTCCTTGGCCTTCTGCAGGTCCGATGGTCTGCCGACACCGTTTGAAACCAGAACCTCCTGCAGCGAGTAGTTGTCGGTCGGCACGCCGTCCTCCAGATCGAAGAGCCGGTACGTGTTCCGGTCGATCTCGTCCTGCGGGGTCGCGGTCAGCCCCACCAGCAGCGCGTCGAAGTAGTCGAAGATCGCCCCGTACTTCTGATAGACCGAGCGGTGCGCCTCATCGATCACCACCACGTC
>JAGOBZ010000202.1 GCA_017999015.1 Kiritimatiellia bacterium | reverse complement strand
CGAGGCGTGCAACACGCCGGCGCTGGCCCTCAACACCATGCGTCAGGCGCTCGCGAAAGCCGGTCGTGCCGATGTGCGCGTGGAGGTGCTCAGCCAGTCGCAGGTCAGTTCGCGCTTCACGTTCTGAAAGCCGCCATCACCCGCGCGTATCCGTTCATCCAGAAAAAAACGGCGGGCGTGTAAAAAATGCGCGGTTTCGGCTCATTAGGGTTAGAAGGAGCGCCCATGTGGTCTGACATGTCCGATCGCGAAAAACCGTACACGCAGTTCGTCACGGAGCTGACACGCGCGCAGTTTGATCTGTTTGCTTTTGTCTCGATGCTGCTTGGGAATCGCGATGCCGCAAAAGATGTGTTGCAGGAAGCGAATGTCGCTTTGTTGCGGCATGCTGAGGAATACGATGTCCAGCGCCCCTTTCTGCCTTGGGCCAAAGCCTTTGCCTACAATCAGGTTCGCGCCTATCTCAAGCGTGAATCACGCGAACGGCTGGTTTTTGATGACGCCCTGGTGGACGCGGTGGCAGACGCTGCCTGCGCGGTGTCCGTTGAAAGCGGACGGATGATGGATCTTCTCGACCTGTGCCTGGAACGGCTTGCAGAGGTCCAGAAGCGTTTGATCCAGGATCGTTACTTCCGTCGCGAAAGTGTCTCGGCGATCGCGAAACGATTGCGGCGCAGCGAGATCTCGGTCTATGTGCAGATTCATCGGATCAGGCGCGCGCTGGGCGCGTGTATCGAGGACCGAATGAACGTTGAGCGGGTGGGAGGGCGTGCATGACGCGCGCGGATGGCTATTTTGAAGAGCTGTTGATGCGGGTGCTGGAGGGCGTGGCATCCGAGCAGGATTTCATCACATTTACCGAAATTATCCGCAGGGATGAGGGCTTGCGGCGGCGTTATGCGCGTGAGATGTACGTTCAGGCGCTCTTGGGCAGCCAGGGCGGCACCTACGCGTCGTCGGTGGGCATGACGGTGCACACGGAGGCGGAGGGGGACCGTCTCCTTCAGGGCGTTTCACGCGGGATGCCGTGGTGGCGCAGAAGGCCGGTGTGGGCTGCCGCCGCTGCGCTCATGGTATTGGCGGGCGGAGCACACATGTTGGCGGTCAGACAGCAGCTCCCGACGGCGCCGTATCGTGCGGAACGGGGACGGCACGAACCCGGTGTGCAGCGGGTGCGCCAAGCCGATGCAATCGGATTGAGCCTTCCCGTCACGCTGCCCGGCGAACTTGAGTTGGCCGAAGGCGAGGCGACGGTGAGGCTGTCCTCGGGTGTCGAACTTACGTTGTGCGGAGCGACCCGCGTCATGGTGATCGATGCCATGAGAATCGATCTGGCGTCCGGGCGGGTGCTGGCGCATGTCCCACACTGGGCGACGGGATTTATTGTGCGGACAATGAATCTTGAGGCCTGGGACTTGGGGACGGTCTTTGGCGTGGCCGTTTCCAACACGGTGTCGGAACTCTTTGTGTTCAAGGGCAGCGTCCAGGTGAATGATGCGTCAGGCGGCGGGGTGGGTCTTTGCGAGGAAGGCGAGGGGGTGTTTGCCTCGGGCGATTCCGCCCCTGTGAAAGTGGCGGCCGACTGGTCCGAGGCTGAGCAACGGTTCGCGACCGTGCGCGGCCTCGGCGCACGGACCCGCGCGTCCCAAGCCTTCGAAGTTTCAGGCCGGATCATCGCCGGATGGATCGACCGTTACATGCCAGAAGCCGCATGGCGTGTCCGTGAGCGCTACGCCCATCAAGCTGCTTTGCGCAAAGAAGCCTTGCGTGCCCAAATGCGGAAAATGCCTTGGGTCCCGCCGAACAAGACCGAGACAACGCCGGATGCCTCAGCCGCGCGGTCGCCTGCTGCGGCTCAAGATGGGCCGGACCCATACGGCGCGAGTCCGGTGCGCGGGACATCACGGTTGTCGGCACCGGTTCTGGTGGACGTGTCGCCGCGACATAACCGGCGGTGGATGACGGTGTTCTCCCGGGAAGTCCCCTTGCAGTGGTCGTGGCCGGACGGTGCGATGACCGCCACGCTCTCTCTAAAAGGCTTGCGTTCTAGCGTACAGGTTACGGTTGCCCGTCCGGTCTCGCAGTGGGAATGGCAGGCATTCGACAGGGCAGCACCGGATGCCGAGGACGTGGTGGAAGCGTCCCTCAGCTTTTATGGCGAATCGGCCGCGCCGCTGAGTGTCTGGTCGGCCCGATTGGCTGTCTTGCCGGGCGCCTTCGCAGCGGCTCCGGTTATGGGGGGCGTCGCAGACCGTTTGTGGTCACGCGTGAAAAATGAGGCGGTCGTGCCCTATGACGCAGAGTGGCTGGCGGAGACGGCGGGGGCGCCTGCCGGGACGCTGGCCATCGCCAAGGCGGGAGCGTGGACGGTCTCCGAGAGCTTGCCCGGCGTGACGGGGTATGTGGGCTTGTCCCTGCGTCAGGCCGGGTGGGGCTACGGGGATTTTGCACTTTCGTTGGTGTTTGCAGACCCGCAGGGGGAGTGGACAGCAGGGGTGTATCGCCGTCCCGACGGCACGCTGGTGGGAATCCGGTGATATCGTGGTGGGGCTTGAACGTGATGGGTAAAGGAGAGTGAGTGCATGAAAAGAACGCTGATGATTCTGGCCTCAGGTCTTGCGCTGTGGCATGCCGCCGCTGCGCCGGTGGTGAGTCAGGTGACGGTCCGACAGCGCTGGCCATGGAGTCGGCTGGTCGATATCGACTACGTGCTGGACGGCGTGGACGGCGGGACGTGGGACATCGATGTCAAAGCGTTCGACGGGACCACGCCGCTCGTTTTGCCATTTGCGTCGTTGAGCGGCGACAGAGTGTCGGTTTCAAACGGCGCAGGACGCATCGTGTGGGATCCGACGGTCACGGCCTACACCAACGAGCAGGTCCTGACGCAATTCTCGGTCGAGCTGACGCCGGTGCAGGCGCCGCTCTACCTGATCGTCGATCTCACCAATGCGGCGGGGACACCGCCGGCGGTGCAGTATGTGTACGAGGAAGAGTTCGCAGGCGGCGCATACGGCACGGTTGAGACCAATCCTGTGGTCGGGATCACCTCATTGGCGTGGAGCGGCCTCACCAACGACGTGGCGTATAAAACCGATCGTCTCGTGTTGCGTCGGGTGCGCGATTTTTACATCGGGGTGTTCGAATGGACACAGGGACAACGCAAGAGCGTGAGCGGCGCTTATTATTCCGGTTCACACTATACGAACGAGGTAGACCGCGCGGTACACCCTGATGAGCGGCTGGCGTACACGACGATCAGGGGCGGGCCGGATGACGATCCGGCGATTGACTGGCCCGCCACCGGCAGAGCGGTCAAACCCTCCAGCCTGCTCGGCCGGTTGCGCACCAAGAGCGGGCTGCCGTTCGACCTGCCGACCGATGAGCAGTGGGAGTTCGCCTGCCGCGCGGGTACTGCCACACGCTTCAACAATGGGAGCGACGACCTCAGCGCCATGGAGGAATTGGGCTGGTATAAATCGAACGCCAATGACCACACCCGCGAAGCCGGGCTGAAACGTCCCAACGCCTGGGGCCTCTACGACATGCACGGCAATGTCGAGGAGTGGTGCTTGGAGTGGTTTGATGCCGAGAGGACGTTGCGCGTTCGCAGAAACGGATCCTGGCTACGGGAAGCGAGTTACAGCGCGTCGTCCTACAGCACGGGCTACGCGCCGAATGGCAGCGGCGGAACGTTGGGGTATCGGGTCGTGCTGAATATGCGATGAGGGACGGCATACGAAAGGACACGGCATGAAAAGGCTATTCGCGGCTTTGGCGGTATTGTGCGCGGCAAAGGGGTTTGCCGCATCGGAGCCTGTACTGGTGCACACCGCACCGTTACACAACCGGCTCTGGATGACTGTGGTGTCGAACGAGGTGCCGCTCTCATGGGCGTGGCCGCCTGACGCGCACTCGGCGGTGTTGACGCTGGCCGGGAAATACGTCAACGAGACGGTGGCGTTTGACGGCGTCACGACCGATTGGATCTGGCGTCCAGCCGATGTCCCCGATGCAGCGCGGGACGATGTGGTTGACCTGCTGCTGACCTTTCGCGGGGCGGGAGACGAGCCCGTAGGCGTGCTGGCCGCACGGCTGGCTGTGGTCGCCGGGGCAGCCGGGCCTGTCCGGGTCATGCCGGATGAGTCGGCGTCCGACTGGACACGCGTCAAGGAGGACGTGGTGATCGGTTACGATGCGGCGTGGCGGGACACGACCCGGTCTGCTTCTGGCAGCCGCCTGGCGGTCGTCAGGCCGGATGGCGGTGCCGTCACCAACATGATGGCGGATGTGTCGGGCTTCTCGCTTTGGAAAGTCAAGAGCGAGAAGTGGGGATTTGGCACGTTCACGCTCGCTCTGGACTTTCCGGGTGGCGTTGGCGGCTGGGAGGCCACGCTGATGCGCCTGCCTGGCGGAACGTGGGTGGGAGTCCGGTGAGGGCCGCCGGCACGAGGAGAGTCTGGATGATTCGGAAAAAGAGGGAGTTGACATGAAAAAAATGATCGGCGTGTGGTTGGCTTTGTTCGCCGTAAACATCTTTGCCGTTGAGCCGGTGATCAGCCATGTGACGGTGCGCCAGCGTTGGCCTTGGAGCCGCTTGGTGGATATTGATTATGTGTTGACCTGCGATGCGGATGATACGGTGGATGTGACCCTCGAAGCATTCGACGGGACAACCCCGCTGCCGCTGCCCATCGAATCGATGTTTGGCGACCGGTACGGTGTGCGGCGCGGCGCGCGGCGCATCATCTGGGATCCCAGCCGGACGGCCTATTCGAATGACATGCAGATTGCGCGCTTCAATGTCCGGCTGACCCCCGTGCGGGTGCCGCTTTATCTCATTGTGTCCTTGACCACGCCGGCCGGGGGCACCCCGGTTGTCGAGCCTGTGTTCGAAAAAGACCTGCATGCGGGTCTCTGGGGAACCGTCGTGACCAATCCCGTCGAGGGGATCGAGTCAATTGCCTGGACGGGCGTCACCAATGGGACCGCCTATAAGACGGACGCGCTGGTGTTGCGCCGCGTGCCCGCCGGACGTTTTCTTTATGCGGGAAACAAAGAAACGGTGGTGTCGAATGACTTTTACGTCAGCGTTTTTGAGTTGACCCAGGGGCAGAGAAAGAATCTGACAGGCGCGTTCAACAGCGGTTCGTATTACTCGGGGGCTGACCGAGCGCTTCATCCTGAAGAAAAAGTCTCGTATGTTTTCGCGCGCGGCGCCGAGAGCGACACGCCGCCTGTCAATTGGCCGGTGACCGGCAGTCTCGTCTCTGAAGGCAGTCTGGCCGCGCTGCTGCGCGCGAAAAGCGGATTGCTGTTTGATCTGCCGGATAAGATCCAGTGGGAATATGCCTGCCGTGCCGGCACGACGACGCTATTCAATTCGGGCAGCAATGAGGACAGCGCACTGGAAGAACTGGGATGGTACAACGGCAATGCGGGCGGGAACACGAAAGAGGTGGGGTTGAAGAAGCCTAACGCCTGGGGGCTTTACGACATGCACGGCAATATCGAAGAGTTCTGTCTCGATTGGCACGATGCCGAACACACGCAGCGTCACCGGCGCAACGGAAGTTGGTATACGGGGCTCACAACCTGCGCTGCGACGTATGCTTCCGGGCGCACGCCGATCAATACCGGCGGCACGATGGGTTTCCGCTTTGTTGCGGTGTTGCCATAGCGTCGGGCAGATGCGATGATGTCACAATCCATAAAAGAACTGGGTATGTCGGCTGGAATTTGAAAGAAGCGAGGTGAGCGGATGCGAGTCAGAGATGTGGGGGTTGCGGCCGCAGTGGTGCTGTTGGCGGCGGTGTGCCGGGCGCAGGAGCGGTATGTGGAGGCGCCGGCTCGGACGGTGCCGGTGATCGACCGTGTGGATGTCGTGGTCGTCGGCGGCAATGAAGGCGGTATGGCGGCGGCCTGGAGCGCCGCGCGTCAGGGTGCGCGCGTCATGCTGCTCAACGAGACCACGTTTCTGGGCGGCGAAGTGATGACCAAAGACCGCTT
>JAGOBZ010000201.1 GCA_017999015.1 Kiritimatiellia bacterium | reverse complement strand
GCGCCAAGGTAGCCGCAGCGAATGTCGGGTTGCCGAACACATCGACCGTATCCGGCGGCCCGAGGATCGAGGGCTTCGTGACCGCGCCCGACTTGTAGGACAGCACCGCCACGGATTGCACGCGGGCCGGGCCGTAGTCATAGGTCCCGCCCAAGATGTGCCTATGCGCCCCCAAGACGGCCCGGTCCCGCTCAACCGTGAGGCCGAATAGACCCCCGGCCCGCGTCACGCCCCACAACACGCCGTAGGGGAACTGCTGATAGCCCGCCTCGATCACTCCCGGCGCCGTGATGTGCTCCGCCCAACTGGCTGCATCACCCGACACATAGCCGTCGCGTTCGGCGCTGTAGGACACCTGACGCACACGGCCGCCGCTGCGGGATATGGTGAAAATCTGGTCGTCGATAACCACCGGCTGCACTGCCGCCGATCCGCGTGCCGTCGTCTGCTTCGCGCTGGCCGTACATCCCCTCCGTCAGCGGGTTGGTCGTCTCCCCAGCCCGCCGGTGCAGGAGCCAGACCCACACCGCGCCCGCTAAAATGACGGCTATCAGAACCGCCAGCGCCGCCAGCAGCCGCGGTGCCGTCCACCACGTGGGCCTCCGCAAAACCACAACGTCATCTGCCGAGCGGAGCAGCAACTCCACCTGCGGCCGCGTGACCGTCGACGGGATGTTCGGATGCCAGATGTCCAGCACCACGATCCCCGTGAGGGAGAGTTCACTCCCCGCGCGCAGGGCGGGCAGGCCCACGCCCCGCGCTCCGCGCAGCGTGGCCTTGAAGGTGACGTCGGATTTCTTGAGCTTCAGCACCCGCGTGCCGTTGTCCATCCGCAGATCCTCCGTCAGCATCGCCTCGCAGGTCACCAGCGCCCCGTCGAAGTCGCCCGGCTCGGCCATCACGCCGTTGTACAGTGCCAATTCGTTGGCTTCGACGATCTGCTCGGCCGAAACACGAAACGGCACAGGCGGCTCCTCCTGCCCGAGCTGATGCACCACGGCCTCGCAAAGCCCGCTGACGGCGCGGCTCCGGTCCACAAAACCGGAAACCTCCACCCTGTCGCCGGGCTCGAGGTTGATCGGCTGGCGCGTCTGGACCCTCAGGCCGGTCTCGCCGTCGTGCACAAAAAACATGCAGCCCAGTTCCGGCGCGACGCCCTGCAGACTGCTGTAGGGCCACACCGCGTCATCCAGAAACGAGACCGGAACGCGCTCCGCATAGGTGACCACCCCCTCCACATGCAGGCGGAATTTTCCGCCGAGATCGCTCCCAAAGCCGCCCACTTCCCGCAGCGGCACTTTCGGTGCGTCGAACGGTGTGTTTCGCGGCGGCCGCTCCACCGAGAGGTCACTCAGAGCGTTCACGAAAACCGAGGGCATGAGCAGCTCGCCCCGCGTATTGAACGCGGCCATCGCAACACCCTGCAGCCGCACCTCTGCCTCGACCAGCCCCTCGCAGAGTTCCCGCGCCTCCAACGGAAGTCGCGCCATGAAACGGCCCGGATTGGCATCGAGTACGAGCATCAAGCCGAGCGGAGGACGCTTCCAATACCCCTGCACGACGCCGCGCACCTCGACCCGGCGGCAGTCGTCCAGGCCCCGGAAAAAGCGCGCCGGATTGAACGGCTCCGCCGCAGGCAGAGGCGCCTTGCCGAGCCGGGTGACCGCATACGGCAAAATGACCGGCGCGAAGCCGCCCTGCCGGGTCACCCCCGTGATCTCCACTTCGGTGCCCGGCGAGAGGCTGCCGAACACGTCGTCATCCCCCTTCCACACCCCCTCATCCCGCGCAAGGCGGGGGTACACGAAGATCCCCGCATCCCCGTCCTGCATGATGAACAGCCGGCAAAGACGCGCCGTCACCACACCCCGAAGATGCACGGCCCGGCCCTGCCGGATCTCCTCGGGAGCCAGCGCTTTGACTTCAGCAATCCGCGTGATCGCGTTGGTTGCAGCCGCGGCCTGCACAGCCGGCAGCAGGCTGGTCAGGCTTATCAGAAATACCCATACCCGTTTCATCAACTCCACCTTGATCGTCAGTGTAGCAGATATAACCGGTAATAATAGAGCAAAAAACGGGTGGGATCTGGAACAACGGCTGGCGACACTGCCAAGCGGCGGCGTCGATCCTTCTCCGACCGGACTGCGTGGAGGCCGTGGCGCGCGGCGGCCCCGACCTTAATCGCCTGCCTGGCCCATCGCGCTGAATTTTTCGTAGCGCTGAGCCACGAGTGTCTTCAGCGGCACCGCGCACAGAATCTCCAGACTCGCGAGCACAGCCTTCTTGACCGCTGCGGCCGCGGCGGCAGGATCGGCATGGGCACCGCCGGCCGGTTCCGGCACAATGGCATCGATGATTCCCAGCGCCTTCAGTGATTCGGCCGTGATCTTTAATGCATCAGCGGCCTGCGGCGCCTTGCTGCCGTCACGCCAAAGGATTGAGGCGCACCCTTCGGGAGAAATCACGGAGTAAACCGCGTTCTGCAGCATCAGGACACGGTCGCCCACCGCGATGCCCAACGCGCCGCCGCTGCCGCCCTCGCCTGTGACCACCACGACGATCGGAGTTTTGAGCGTGGCCATGAACTCCAGATTGTGAGCGATCGCCTCGGCCTGGCCTCGGGCTTCGGCCTCGCTGCCCGGATAGGCGCCCGGCGTATCGACAAAACTAACCACCGGCAAACCGTACTTCTCGGCAAGGCGCATCAACCGCATCGCTTTGCGGTAGCCCTCCGGGCTCGCCATACCGAAGTTTGCCTCGATATTCTCTTCCACGCCGCGCCCTTTACGGTGGCCGATCAGCACCACCTTGCGGCCACCGATCATGGCGAAACCGCCGATCAGCCCGCGGTCATCGCCGAACAGGCGGTCGCCGTGAAGCTCTACAAAATCGTCGCACAGCAGACGGATGTAATCCGTGATGTTGGGACGTTCCGCATGGCGCGCGATCTGCACAATATCCCACGCCGTCAATTTCTTCTCAGTTTTCTTAGCCATAAACACTCACCGTAAGAACAGAACAGGACTGGACACTCAGGGTCTCAGGATTTCCGCCTCAATACCCAGCGTAACGGAGGACCTTCGCTAGAAATGCTTTCAATTCTCTGCGGGGCACAATGTGATCGACAAAGCCGTGCGCGAGCGTATATTCGGCGGTCTGAAAATCATCCGGCAGTTTCTGTTTGATGGTTTGCTCGATGACTCGCCGTCCGGCAAAGCCGATCAACGCCTTGGGCTCCGCAATGTTGAGATCGCCCACCATCGCATAACTGGCTGATACGCCGCCTGTCGTCGGATCGGTCAGGATGGACAGGTACGGCAGGCCCGCCTCTTTGACGCGCGCGATCGCTGCGCAGGTCTTGGCCATCTGCATCAGCGAGACGATGCCCTCGTGCATGCGCGCGCCTCCCGAGGCCGACACGATGATCAGCGGACGTTTCAGGGAGATGGCCTTTTCTGCGGCCAGGCGGATGCGTTCGCCGGTTCCGCTGCCGAGGCTGCCGCCCAGAAACTTGAAGTCCATGACACCCAACACCACCCCGATCTTCTCAACGGTGGCGGTGCCGGTCAGGATCGACTCCCCCTCGCCCGTCTTGGCGACCGTAGCCTTGGCCTTATCCGCATACGCGCCGCTCGAGTCCGAAAAAGACAGCGGATCGTTGAAGCTGACCTCGGCGTTCAATTCCTTGAAACTGCCGGCGTCAGTCAGCAGCGCCACGCGCTCTCGGCAGTTCAGACGTTCGTGATAGTTGCAGCGGGGGCATACCTTATCGGCTGCTCGCCACGCTTCTTTCGCGATGTACGCCTTGCAGGACGGACACACCGCCCAAATCGCTTCTCCCGGAACGCGGGCCGGAGCATCGGCCGTCTTTTCAAACCATGACATGATTGAAACTCTCCTTGTACTCACAGAACGAAGATGACAATATCAGAAAGAATGTCATCCAAGCAAGTCCGCATCGTGACAGTCCGCACGTGATCGGTCAGCCTGTCTGTCACGGCTGCATCGCGATATCCAGCCGCCCGCTGCCGGAAACGGTGACCCAGAGTACGCGGGCCTCTTTTGAATAGAGGAACCCGGCCGGTCGGCCGTTCCATTGCACACTTTGCGGCGGCTGGCCGACGCGCGTGACCAGCACACGGTATTCCGAGTCCGGCCAGGCGGTGATCGCCAGTGCCGTCGTGCCGTCAGGCGCATCACTCGGCCGCGCTTCGCCCGGCACATGCACAAGCGTCCCTGTGACGAGGCGGGTCACTGTGTAAAACGGGACTTTCCCGTAGGCCTCCGCCAAATGGGCCTGGAGGGTTCCGGGATTGATGGCGGGACCGTCACGTCGCTGTGACTGCAGCAGGAAGTAGTCGGGCAGCAACCCGCAACGCCGCTCCGCATCGTCCAGCGGAAAACACATCTGAAGCCCCGCGACCGTCATGCCGCGCGCCAACGTGCGCCAAAGTTCGGGCTGCACGCGGTCCACGCGCGCCAGGTCTTCAAGCGCCGACCGGTAAACCAGGCCGCACCATTGGACGGGCTGACCGATCCAGTTGGGAGCCTTCCAGTTGGTCGCGCCGATCACGCCGATCGTGGCGTACAGGCCGACCGGCCCCTCGGTCGGCGGCGCCAGATAAAGCATGGTGACGCCGGTCCATGCCCAATAGCGCGCCTGTTCCAGGTACGCATTCTTGCCGCTGAGCAGATACCCCAGCACATAGGCGCGAACCAGCCTCCCCGCCGCAACGATGTCCGGCGTGTGCAACGGCATCTCCCACGGCTGAGCGCCGCGCGGCACCTGGCCGGCATAATTCGAGGTTATCTTATCCAACACGGCGAGCGCCGCCGTGATCGCAGCCTCGTCGCCGCTCAGCGACGCCTGCGCCAACATCTCTTCCGCCGTCATTGCCGTGAAGCCGTTGCAGTGGTCGCTGCCCAGCGTCGCTGCGTAATCCGGCTTGCCGGACTGCGGCGCGTAGCGCATCCGCCCTTCCGGCATAGAGGCCGCCATGCGCACGGCGCGCGGGCCGGCCTGCCGGACCAGCCCCTCGAGATGCCCGTAGAGCAAGGCGCCGACCGGACGCTTGACATGCGAAATGCCGCCCACGCCATAACACCCGGGCGGAAGGTTGGCAATCACCTCGCGCGCCGTATCAGCCAAGCGCGTCTTGAGTGTGCGATCCGTCGTCTGCGCCGCCAGCCAGAGAAGATAGGCCGGCACATCCTCGGCATACGGCACCGGCGGAAAATGGTCACCCCAGACCGCGTGCCGCCACGTCAGCTCCTGACGAGCGGCGGAATCCAGCCAGCCGGCCGCAAGCAGCCTGACCGCGGCATCGAACCCGCCCTCGAACACAGGCACCTGCGGCAAGCCGGCGCGCGCGACATACGCACCGACCGCCTCGGTTATCGCCGCGCCGTCGCCGCCGCTCACAGTAGCGGAATAGGCATAAGTGTGCCCCGCCGCCAACTTCACGCTTCGGTACACAGAAAACTCACTCTCGAATCGCGCCTCGCCAACGGCAGGTGACCAGACGCCCATGACATGACCGCCCGAATAAAAAACGCGGTCCGGCGAATCAAAGAGCGGGCTGGCCGCCAGTTTGCCGGTCTGCCACACCAGAGAGAACCACCTCCCGTCTGCCGTCAGCGCCATCATGGGATAACACACTTTATACGGCGCGACCAGCCGCCGGTTCGCGGCTTCGCCAGCGATCTCTTTTTCATTGCTTGAAGGTTCGTTCTCAAGATACTCCACGCCCGGCAGCAGCGCCTGCCCCTTGCGATCGCCAAAGCTGCCGCACCCGGCAAACAGCGTGACCCAGGGCAGATGCACCGCCTCACGCGGCTGATCGACCGCGAGCGAGCCGTCGATACGGACACCGTCCCGACACGGCGAGAACCGACGCGTCAGGACCCATTCCGCGCCGCCGGCATCCCGAACACGCGCGCTGACAGTGAACCCGTCTGCATGCCGCTCGACCGCCACGGCCGCCGCCGCAAGCGGGACCGACACCACCTGCCTGCCGACGACATAAGCGAGCGTCTCTGCAGGATTGGATTCGGCG
>JAGOBZ010000200.1 GCA_017999015.1 Kiritimatiellia bacterium | reverse complement strand
CAACTCTCCTTTCGTTGCTGAAAACAGAGTTTTATGCGTTTCACGCCTGAAAATCAAGCGTCCGGTTCGCTTCCGTACGCCTGGTTTTCAGGCAACTTTTCCGCGTTTCGCCGAAGAGCCGATTTTTTCTGTACGGGGTGCACCGTGACGAACGGATGCACATGGATGACCGAGGTGACGACGCAAGGCGTGATGGAGGCCTATTGGGTGATACCCTACGCGCGGAGCGCGACGGTGCGGATTGTCAATCACGGCCAGCAGCCGGTCGAGATCGAGTCGTGCGAGATTTGGGCGGGCACTTATGTCTGGGACGAGCGCAGCCTGCATTTCCACGCGGCGTGGCGCGAGTATCCCTTTGAAGACAGTGTCTCGTGGAAGGGCGAGGATTTGAACTTTGTCACGCTCGTCGGGAGCGGTCGACTTGTGGGCGATTCGTTGGCGATCTTCAATGACGCGCCGTCTGTGCCGCATCCGTATAACAATTGGTGGGGTGAAGGAGACGAAAAGATCTATGTGGACGGCGAGCCCTTCCCGTCGCATATCGGAACCGGCACGGAAGATTATTACGGGTATGCCTGGTGCCGGCCGGAGGTCTTTAACACGCCGTTCATCGCGCAGCCGATCGGTGCGGGGAACTCCCGGGGCGGGCACACTGTCAACACGCGGATGCGGCTGCTTGACGATCTGCCGTACCGGACCGGACTCCGGTTTGACATGGAGCTGCTATCGCAGCGTACGGGATGCCACCGGTTCGCGCCGGCGGTGTTCTGGTACGCGAGGCCCGGCGGGGTGTGCAGCACGCCCGACCCGCTTGCGATGTCGCAGTTGCCGGTGCCGCGAGAGACTTCGCGTGTGGAGGCGGCCCCGGCGTTCTGTCCGATCGGCTTCAGGCGAAACGCGGAGGACATGGGGGTGCTGCTGAACAGCGGCGGGGCGCTCGCGTGCGTGACGAGCAACGGGCTCGGGTGCAGCGAAGAGAATGTCGTGCGATGGGAGGAGGCGCAAACGGGCGACCGGCTGGAACTGGACGTGCAGTCGGCGTTTGACGGCGCTTGCGCGTTGACCGTGCGCATGCTGTCCGGTCCGGCCGGCGGCACGGTGCGCGTGAGCGTCAACGGCGTGCCTGCGGCAGACGCGGCGCTCTATTCCGAACGTGTGAGGCCGGTGGTTGTTGCGCTTGGAACGCATAAATTAACGGAAGGCTCCAACACATTTTCGATTGACGTGCTGGATTTCCCGGACGGCACGCAGGCAGGAAGTTTCGCCTTTGATTGCTTGGAAAATCGGGGGCCGTATCATGTGTCGCGGCTGATGCCGGCGTTACGGCAGCGTTGGGAGGCTGAAGCGCCGGGGTGGACGGTTTCCAGCGGAGCGGTGAGCGTGACGGCCTCGGCCTTTGCGAGCGGCGGGCAGTATCTGTTGTGGCAGCCGGCGCCTGTGGGCGGCGAGGCCGTGTTTCAGTTTGATTCGGCTGAGAAGCGGCACGTGACGCTCGCGCTGGAGTGGGTGGGCGGCACGAACGGTGCGACGTGCGACGTGTTCTTGAACGGTGCTGCCGTGGCGCAGGGGGTTTCGCTGTGCCGCACGTCGAACGAGGTGGTCCGTACGGGGCTGGGGGCGCAGGTGCTTGAAGCTGGGCTCAATGCACTGCGGATCGTGGCGGCCGGCGCTGAAGCGGGACTCGATCCGGAATGGTTGGCGGTGGGCGTCGACGGCGTGCGCGTCGGGTCGGTGTACGAAGACGAGATGCAGGCGAGCTGCAGCGTGCCGGTCAACGGGCCGTATGAAGATCCGGACGAAGACGGTTTGTTCAATCTGGCCGAGTATGCGTTCGGCGGGGATCCTTGGCTGGCCGATGGCGTGGCACGCTGGCCCGCCCCGCATGTGCTGCGGACGGCGGAGGGGACGGTGCCGGTGATCGCCTATCGCCGCCGCAAGCCGACGTCAGGACTGCCGGCGGTCGGCGAGGATGGCGTTAACACGCTGGTGGACGGCGTGCGGATGCAGGTGCAGGTCTGCGACAGGCTGGGCTGGGCGGCCGAGTGGGCATCCTCCGACGCATTCGGGCCCTTGGTGACGGCGCTGGGGGAGCCGGACGATGATGACGGCGTGACAGTGCGTGTGCAGTCGCGAGTGGTGGAAGCGCTGCCTGTCGGCGTGGCGGGAAGCCGATTCATGCGGGTGCGGCTGAGCGAACCTTAAGGATGGTAATCAAGGCTGTTCGCAAGCGGGCAGATCTGCTTAAATATCACACACTTTATGGTCTGCAATTGGAAAGAGTGGTTGGGCGTCTGGGGCGGCAGGCTGGGCGTCTACGCGGCGGATACCGCTGTGATGGCCCTGGCGTATCTGACGGCGTTTCTGCTGCGCTTTGAGTTTCAGGAGCCGTGGTGGGGCTGGGATCAGGTGGCGGTGTCGTTTGTGACGGTCTGGGCGGTGCAGTGCGTCGCGCTGGAGCTGTTCGGCTGCAACCGGCTGCTGTGGCGGTACGTGAGCGCCGGCGATGTGCCGCGGTTTGTGGGGGCGATCGGCGTCTCGACGGTCGCGCTGTTGGCGCTGCGGGTGGCGCTGCCGCACCAGATGGGGTTGCGTCCGCCCTACAGCATCACCTTCTTCAACGGTTTTCTGGTGACGGGCGGCCTGATCGGGGTAAGGATGCTGGGCCGCCTGATGGCCGAAGGAGCCTCGCTGGCCCGCGGCGGTGCCCTGAACGGCCGCGCGCGGCGCGTGCTGCTGGTGGGCGCGGGCTCGGCCGGCGATCTGGTGGCGCGCGAGCTGCGGCGGCAGGGGGCGCGGCGGCTGGCGGTGGTCGGATTTCTGGACGATGATCCGGCCAAGCGCCATGCGCGCATTCAGGGGTTTGCCGTGCTGGGGCGGATCGATGAACTGCCCGCGCTGGCGCGACGGCATGCGGTGGACGAGGTGATCGTCGCGATGGCGCGGGTGCCGCGCGACGTGATCCGGCGCGTGGTGCGGCTGTGCGAGCGGGCGCATGTGCCGGCGCGCATCGTGCCGGGCTACTACGAGTTGATCGACGGAAGTCTGACCGCCTCAAAGATCCGCAACGTGGATGTCACCGATCTGCTGGGGCGCGAGGAGACGTCGCTCGACAGCCGCGCGGTGGTGGAGCTGCTGGGGCAGAAGCGGGTGCTGGTGACCGGTGCGGGGGGGTCGATCGGCAGCGAGCTGACGCGGCAGATCCTGCGCACCGGGCCGTCGAGCCTGGTGCTGGTGGAGCGGTCCGAGAACGCGCTGTATGAGATCGAGCGCGAGATCCGCAAGAGCGGGGCCGAGACGCCGGTGACGGCGCTGCTGGCGGATGTCGGCGACCGCGCGCGCATGGAGGCGATCTTCCGCGCGCACGCGCCGCAAATTGTGGTGCATGCCGCAGCGCACAAGCATGTGCCGCTGATGGAGCAGAATCCGGTCGAGGCGGTGAAGAACAACGTGCTGGCGACGCGCGCGCTGGGCGAGCTGGCGGTGGCGTGCGGCGCGGAGCGTTTTGTGTTCATTTCGACAGACAAGGCGGTGCGTCCGGTTTCGGTGATGGGAGTGAGCAAGCGGCTCGCGGAGCGCGCGCTGCAGGCGTTGAACGCGCGCGGGGTCACGCGATTCTCCGCAGTGCGGTTCGGCAATGTGCTGGACTCCTCGGGGTCGGTCGTGCCGCTCTTCCGCGAGCAGATCCGCCGCGGCGAGGCGGTGACGGTGACGCATCCGGAGATGCAGCGCTATTTCATGACGATCTCTGAAGCGGTCGCGCTGGTCTTGCAGGCGGCGGCGCTGGCGCAGGGCGGCGAGATCTTTGTGCTCGACATGGGCGAGCCGGTGAAGATCGTCGAGCTGGCGGAGGAGATGATCGCGCTCTCCGGGCTGCGTCCGCACGAGGATGTGCCGATCGTCTTTACCGGCATCCGGCCGGGCGAGAAGCTGTTTGAAGAGCTGGACGTGAGCGAGCGGTCGGCGTATAAGACCGGGCACGCGCGGATTTTCGTGAGCAAGGATACGGCGGCGGAGAGCGGCGCGACGGCGGCGATGCTGGCGGCGTGCCGTCAGTTGGCGGAGCGGGACGGCGCGGCGGCGGCGGAGGTGCGCGCGGCGTTGCGCGAGTGGGCGGCGGCCGGTGTGAAGGACGATGGCGGGGCGGCCGCCGGAGAGGGGTGCGCGTGACGAGGCGAGGCGACTGGGTGCGGCTGGCGGCGCTGGCGCTGATCGCGGTGGCGGCGGCGTTCAACTATCGCTACATGTTCGACTTCACGATGGTGATGTTCGCGTCGCCGATCGAGGACATGTCGCATGGCTGGGTGGTGCCGTTCGTCAGTCTGGCGGTGCTGTGGCGGCAGCGCGGCGCGCTGCGGGCTGCGGCGGGCGCGCCGAGCGCGGCGGGCGCGGCGTGGACGGCGCTGTTTCTGGTGATCGCCTGGTTCGGCGGGCGCGGCGGGCAGTCGCGCCTGGAGCAGGTGTCGTTCATCGGCCTGGTGTGGGCGCTGCCGTATGCCTTCTGGGGGCGCGGCGTGGAGCGGTTGATGCGCTTCCCGGCGGCGTTCCTGTGCTTCACGATCCCGGTGTCGTCTTTCATCGATTTTTTCACGATCCACCTGCGCATCCTCTCGACTGCCTTCGCGACCGGGCTGCTGAACGGCGTGGGACTGGCGGTCGAGCGGTCGGGCACGGCGCTCTATTCGCGGGTGCCGGGCTCCGAGTTCAATGTGGACGTGGCGGATCCGTGCAGCGGCATCCGCTCGCTGTTCGCGATGATGGCGCTGACGGCGGCGTATGCCTATTTCACGCAGCGGGGGACGTGGCGCAAGTGGCTGCTCTTCGCCTGCT
The DNA here is from genome assembly GCA_017999015.1 of Kiritimatiellia bacterium. GTDB lineage: Bacteria > Verrucomicrobiota > Kiritimatiellia > RFP12 > UBA1067 > DUPH01. Next base: position 1,314 of record JAGOBZ010000200.1, on the reverse strand, counting down.
CGCTGCCGATCGCGGTGATCGGCAACATGGTGCGCATCATGTCGATCTGCGTGGTGGCCGCGTGGTTCGGGCAGCAGGCGGCCACCGGGTACTATCATGACTACTCTGGGTATGTGGTGTTTCTGGTGGGCGTGCTGCTGATGGTGCAGGCGGGGGAGTGGATGAAGGGAAGAAGGAGGAAGGAAGAAGGAGGAAGGGGGAAGGAAGAAGGAGGAAGGGGGAATGAAGAAGGAGGAAGGGGGAATGAAGAAGGAGGAAGGAGGAAGGAAGAAGGAGGAGTTACGGAAGATTTAGGATTTAGGAGTGAGGATTTAGGAGTTGAGGAAGAGGGAGGAGTGGGAAAGGGGAACGCTGAACGAACAACGCTCAACGCTGAACGCTCAAGTTCGGGGATGGGGATCGTGGTGTGTGTGGGGGTGGCGGTGCTGGCCGTGTTTGCGGCGAGGCTGACGCTGCCGCCGCCGGTGTTTGATACCTCCTCATGCGTGGCGTCGGAGTTGCCGGCGCGGGTGGGCGAGTTTGCGGGGGAGGTGCCGTGGTTCTGCCACAATCCGCAATGCTTGGCGATGGCGGAGGAGCCGGAGCTGACGCGCGGGCCGGAGGGGTTTGTCTGTCCCGAGTGCGGCGGCAGGATGGCGGCGGTTTCGTTGGGTGAATGGAGCGACCTGCCCAAGGACACGGTGATCGTCAAGCGGAATTACCGGTCTGCGGACGGACTGGTGTATGCGGTGAGCGTGGTGGTGGGCGGACGGCAGCGCAACAGTATCCATCGCGCGGAATTGTGTCTGCCGGCGCAGGGCTTCGCGATGCTGGACGCGGCGCGCGTGCCGCTTGCGTTGGCCGACGGACGCAGCTTGCAGGTGCGCCGGATCAATGCGCAAAGGCCGGGCGGAGCGCGCATGAGCCTGGTGTACTGGTTTCTGAGTCATGACCGCGTGTGCTGTTCGCACACCGAGCGTATCCTGATGGACGTGTGGGACCGCTCGATCCACAACCGGATCAACCGCTGGGTCATGATCGCGGTGAATGTGTCGTCCGGGCTCGATTCGCCGGAGGGTATCGAGCGGTTCGAAACGTTTTTATCCGAGCTCTACCCCAAGGTCGTGCTCGGGCGGGTCAAGGATAACGAATGACGGTCAACTGGGTCACAGATTGGGTCAGGGTGTCGGAGGGCGTGATCGTGCGCGTCGCGACGGATGGCGCCAAGTATGCGGCGGCCTTTTGCGGCGCGCTGGCGATCGCGCTGCTGCTGACGCCGCTGCTGCGCGAGGCGGCGCGTAAAATCGGCATGGTGGACCGGCCGGACGCGCGCCG
>JAGOBZ010000199.1 GCA_017999015.1 Kiritimatiellia bacterium | reverse complement strand
TGGAGCCGGCCAACCGGGCCAAGTACCAGACGCAGGTGCTGGCCGGTTTCGGGCTCTACCTTGACATGTATACGAATCCGACCAACTCGCTTTGGTACTTCGGCGAGCTGGACGGCTCGCGCCTCAATCACTTGCGCCGCAATGTCGCCCAGGCGTTGGATGCGGCTCAAGAGTATATCTGGCTTTACGGCGAAAAGATGGACTGGATCACCTGGAAGGGAACGCCGCGCGAGAAGAATCCCACGTGGGAAACGAAGTTGCCCGGTTTCCTCGACACGCTGGCGCGCATCCGCGATCCGCGCCGCTGGGCGGAACAGCGGCTCGCGCGGCAGCGCCAGGCCGGAACCCTGACCAACGACGTCAAGAGCAGCGCCTGCGCGCTGGACAAGGCCGAAGCCGGCGAGGCTTTCCGCAAAGGCGTGCTGCCGGCCGGATGGTGGAGCTGGCAGGAGGAGAAAAAACGCGCGGGCGTTTTCGGCACCGAGACGCAGAAAGGCCGGGGCGATGCGTGGTCACTGTGCGCCGTCGGCGTCGAGCAGGGCTGCTTCGGCACCTCGGTCCCGGCTGTGCCCGGCAGCGAATTCATTGTGGAAGCCTACGCGCAGGGCGCGGCCCCCGCGCTCACGGTCTACTGGAAACGCGCCGGCGCATGGGATTGGGCGTTGCCCGGCACGGCGATCCGATTCGACGCGGCGGGCCCGGACGGCTGGCGGCGGGCCTTCGGCCTGGTGCAGGTGCCGGCGGGTGCGGATGAGCTGGTCATGATGCTGGGCGTCCGGCAGGCGTCGGGCGAGCGCACGTGGTTTGATGCCGCCGGGATTTATCCGCTGGGCAAATAGGGAAACACGCAGACACGGAGGAAGGGATGCAAGCTGTTCGATATGCCATGATCGGTTTTGGCGGGATCGCGGAAAACCGGATCGCGAAAGAGGGGTTCGCCTGCGACACCGCGCGCTTCAAGCCGCTGAAGCAGGCGGTTCTGGTCGGCGCGACAGACGTCAATGCCAAACGGCGGCGTGCCGCGCAGGCGCTGGGGCTGGCGTGGTACCGCGATGCGGCCGCAGTGTTTGCCGACCCGGCAGTGGATGCGGTGTTCGTGGCGACCAACAATCTCTCCCATGCAGAGCTGGCGCGGCAGGCGCTCGAGGCCGGCAAAGCGGTGATCGTCGAAAAGCCTCTCGCCCCGGCTTCGCGCGAGGCGCGGATGCTGGTGAAGCTCGCGCAGAAGAAGCGCCTCAGCCTCTCGGTCGACCACATGATGACCCACAACGTGCTCAACCTCAAGGCGCGCGAGCTGGTGGCGGGCGGCAAGCTGGGCACAGTCAACGACGCCTGTTTCCACATGCGGTTCGCGTACGGCTACGACCCCGCCGAGGCCGCGACGTGGCGCTGCTCGAACCGCGCCGAGATGGGCGGGCCGATCGGCGACGTGGCGAGCCACTGCTTCTACATGGCCGAGTTCGTGCTGGGCAGCCGGATCAAGGCGGTGCGCGCGGTCTATTTTCCCAAGCGCATGGCGATCAAGGTCGAGGACGGCGCGCTGGTCCAGTGCGACCTCGAGAACGGCATGGCCTGTTCGGCGCTGGTGTCGTTCTGCGACGCGCGGGGCGGGCTGGGCGGCACGCTCTCCAATCTGGGCTACGAGATCTATGGTGACGCTGCGGTGTTGCGCGGTTACGGCACGATGTTCCAGCTTTCGGGGCATGCGGGCGAGCCGTTCAAGCTGCGCCTGGAGCTGGATACGTTTGCGCGGCAGCAGACCTTCACGGTTAAGAAGCCCGCGAACATCTATCAGGGCGTGATCGCCGAACATGCGGCCTCGGTCGTCGCCGGGCGGCCGATGACGGGTGAAGATGGCCTGCATAATGTGCTGCTTTGCGAGGCGGCGCACACCTCGGCGCAGCGCGGCGGGAAAACGGTGGCGGTTCGCTAGCACGGGAAGGTGGCAGACATGGATGCCGGTTGTTCAAAAGTCATTATCACCCCGCGGCGGGGCTTGCCGCTGGCGGGCTATTTCAATCCGCGGCCGAACACCGGCGTGCTGGACGACCTGCATGTGCGGTGCGTCCTGTTCCGCCAGGGAAAGGTTGTGTGCGGCTGGGTCACCTTTGACATCTGCATGTTGAGCGCCGACCTTGTGGACACGGTGCTCGCGCGGCTGAAGAAGGCCGGCTTCCGCCACGGCAACGGGCTCATTTTCTCCGCCACCCACGCGCACACCGCGCCGTATGTGACGCCGCTTTTCGGGACGTCTCCCGATCCTGACTATCTGCAGTCGCTGGTCGACAAGACGGTCGAGGCGGTGCTCACGGCGGAGCAGAACCTCGCGCCCGCGGTCCTCAAGCTGGGCGGGGTGAAAGACAACCCGCTCGCCTTCAACCGCCGCTACTGGATGAAGGGTGGCGGCGTGATGACCAACCCCGGCGTCAAAAACCCGGATATCGTGAAGCCCGAGGGGACGGTGGACCGGGAGATCGGCGTGCTGGCCGTCGAGCAGGACGGCCGGGTCGTGGCGATTCTCGCGAACATCGTCAACCACACCGACACGGTTGGAACCAGCCAGGTGTCGGCCGACTGGCCGGGGCGCATGGAGCGCTGTGTCCAGACAGCGCTGGGCTACGACCCGCTGGTGCTGACCCTGATCGGCTGCGCGGGCAACGTGAACCAGTTCGATGTCCGCTCGGACGATCACCAGGGCTACGCCTACGCCCGGGCGTGGCAGCTCGGGCAGTGCTATGCGGAGCGCGTCGTGGCGCAGATGAAGCAACTCAAGCCGCTGGCGGTTGACCGGATCACGCTCGTGAACAAAGCGATCACCATCCCGTTCCGGACGATAACGAAAGAGATGTGCTCGGCAGCGCAGGCCGTCCTCGACCGGGTGGCCGCCCAGACCTCTGGCAGCGACCTGACGAGCGAGGGGCTTGCCACAGGCGAGGGCGCGGTCGCACGCTTTTTTGCCGAGCAGACGCTGGCCTACCGCGCGCGCTGCTCGGGAAAGAAGAGGACCTTCCGACTGGTCACGTTGGCGTTCGGCGACCGCTTCGCGGTCACCTCGCTGCCGGGCGAACCCTTCACGGAGGTGGGCTTGGCCATCAAGCGGCGCTCGCCGTTCAAGACCACTTGGCCCGTGTCGCTGGCGATGGGCGCGTGCGGGTATGTGCCGCTGGAGGCTTGCTTCGCGCGCGGTGGATATGAGACCCTGCCTGTGGAGGGCGGTGCGCCCCGCGAAGACACGGCGGATCGGTTGATCGAGGCCACGTTCGCCAATCTTGCTCGCGCAAAGGGTTGAGGGGAATGTGATTGATAGGAGGTGAAGAGGATGAACGTGTCGAGAAGACGAGTGCTCAAGGGCGTGGCTGCCGCAGGGGTTCTGCCGCTTTTCAACATCGGGTGTGCGGGGTTCGGGCAGGGGCGCGCGGTGCGGATTGCTAAAGGAGACAAGCTCCGCGTCGCCTTGATCGGTTGCGGCATCCAGGGCCGCACGATTATCAATGCCGTGCTTCTTGAAAAGCTCGTGGCGATTGTCGATCCCGATCCTTCGCAGTTGGAGCGCATGGACAAGGAGGTCGCCGCACTGAACGACGCCGCGTGTTCGGCGAATTACGCTGGGGTGCGAAAGTTCGCGACGTACCAGGACATGTTCAACGAGGTCGGCGACGGGCTCGATGCGGTGATCATCGAAACGCCGAATCACCAGCATATTTTGCCGGCGCTGATGGCGATCCGCCGCGGCATCCACGTTTTTCTCGATAAGCCGCTCGTTCTCACGGTGGCGGAAGGCGACCTTCTGCTTGCGGAAACACGAAAGCGTCACGGGATCGTGACTCAGGTCGGCACATACGGGCACACCTTCCCCTCGATGACATACTGTGTGGATCGCATTCGAGAAGGCGCGCTCGGCGAGGTCACGGAAGTCTGGGCCTACGATGACCGCTGCAATTCTGTGTATACGCGGCCGGGGGCGGTCCCGCCGCCGAAAGGCATGGACTGGGACGCTTGGTGCGGCGGATCGCCGATCTGCGACTTCTATCCGGAAAGCAGCGATCAGGACGGCATGCATCCACACGGTTGGCACAGTTGGATCGGCTACGGGAACGGCTCCATCGGTAATCTCGGCATGCACATCATGGATGTCGCGTTTTATGCGCTCGGTCTCAAGGACCCCGACCGGGTGACGTGCCATGACGCGCAGTTCGCCTGCGAGGGGGCTTGGGCCTATCGCGACGTTTTCGAATTCCATTTCCCGGCAACGGAGCGGCACGGCGAAGTCCGGCTCCACTGGTGGGACGGGCTCAAGGATGGCGTCCCCTACAAAAAAGAATTCGTCAACAAGTTCGGTCTTCCGCACAAGCGCGAATGGCTGAATATCCCCCCGCGTGTCCTTGAAGAGGAGAAGAAGTGGGGGTTCGAGAAAGACCCGTTCTACAAAAACGGCGTTCTCTTCGTTGGCACGAAAGCGAACCTCTGGTTCACGCACCACGGCGGCTTCCGTTTTATGCCGCGATCGGCCGGCTGGTGCATGCCGCGGCTGGACCGGCCGGACGACTTCAACTATCGCCGCAACACCCTGCCGCACGTCCGTGAGTTCTACACGGCGATCCGCGAACGGCGAGAGGCGAACGACAACTTCGAATACGGTGTGCCGCTCGCGAAAACAGTCTGCCTCGGCAACATTTCCTCGCTCGCCGGAAAGGGGTCCGTGCTGGCATGGGACGGCTCGCACGTCACCAACGACGCCAAAGCGGACGCTTGGATAACAAAGACCTACCGCAAAGGGTGGAACCCATTTGAACAATAAGGAGGCCCCGTCGATGAACGTACCCGTTCTTTTTGCTTTGATGCTGGCGGCGGGCACGTTGTGTGCCGCCGAACCGATTCGCGGTCCGTTCCCGCTGCTGTGCACGCCGTGGACAGAAACGGGCGCGCTCGATGTCGACACGCTCGTCCGCGAGGCGGCGTTCGTAAACGCCTGCGGTGTCGACGGGGTGATCTGGCCAACGGCCGGTGAGGTCGCCGACCTGGTCGCCGAAGGCGAATATGAGAAAGGGCTCGACGCGCTCGCGGCCCGCGCGGCTCAGCCGGATTTCAAGGCTCGGTTGACGGCGATTTGTCCCGGCAAGACCTCCGGCGAAGCCCTTTCGCGCGTCCGGACTGTCAATGAAACGATGGCGCGCCACGGAATCAGGATGGCGATTCTCGCCCGTCCGCCGGATGATGCCAAGACGCAGGCGGACATCGACGCGCACTTTCGCGCGCTCGCCGCAATCGCGCAATGCCCGGTGATCATCCAGACCTACAACGGCAAGAGCCCTCAGCCGGACGTCGCGCTCGTCGTGCGCCTTGCCAAGGATTATCCCGGCATTTACGGCTATGTGAAAGAGGAGTCTCCGGGGCTTCAGGTCAACAGCCGCATCGCCGAACTCGTGGCCGCGAAACCCGTTATCAAGACCGTGTTCAGCGGCTGGGGGGCGAAGGGCTGGCTGTATCAGAGCCGCCGGCTCGGCACCGAAGGCATGATCACGCAGCGTCCCGGTTACGCCGATCTGCTGGCGCGGATGTGGCGCGAGCAGCAGGCGGGCGATCCGAACGGGCGCTTGGCAGACGTTTATTCGAAGCTGCTGCTTATGTATAATCTCGGCGATGTCTTCGCAAGCAGCGATGACGAGATGCGCGGTCCGCACCTGTATGTCCTTCAGAAGCGCGGCGTCTTCGTGAACACCTACACGCGGAGGCGGGCGGCGAAGGATGACAAGCGCGGACGCAAATGGATTGTGGACGAAGTGAGGCTATCCGATCTCCAGAAGGCTGAAATCGACGCGCGTCTCGAAGCCTGCCGACCGTATCTCATGGCCGTGCCGTGACGGGCGTTTTGAACTTTGAACGTTGCAGAAGGCAAAGCCCTATTTTTTTTAAAAATCCCGGTTGACGGGGCGTGCGCGGGGGTGCTATAGTTCGCGGCTCTTTCGGGGCACCCGGCGGCGCAGGCCGATCGGATGCGGACGGAGGCGGGCGGAAAAAATCGCAAGAAATTTTCCGCGGGTGTGTGTCAGGAAAGTGACATCGTTCCGGAGGTCATGCCGCAAAGACTGCCTCTCTGACGGTGGCCTCACGGTCGCGGCTCCCCTTCCAATAGTCGTCGTGGAGCCCGTCCGTGATGAGCGCCC
>JAGOBZ010000197.1 GCA_017999015.1 Kiritimatiellia bacterium | reverse complement strand
CTACTGGCAGACCTCCTCGTCGACAGCAGTCTACCGGGGCGGCGGCAGCGGCGGCTCGATCCTGCTGGAGGTCGGCGCGCTGGGCGGCGCCGGCTCGGTCTCGGCCAACGGCGGGGATCTGAACTCCTACGGACGTTCGGGCGGCGGCGGGCGGGTGGCGGTGTACTACGACGATGCCTCCGGTTTCGACCTCGACACCATCCAGGCGGCCGGCGGCGTCAACGTCGGCGCGGGCACGGTGTATCTGAAGGACCGCGACGAGCCGCTGGGAACGCTGGCGCTCGACAACCGCGGCGCGGAATCGGATGCGGCCATCCCCACCCCGCTGAGCGTGGGATCGAACCGCATCGACCGGCTTTTCGTGAGCGGCAGGACCCGGCTGAACCTGACGGCGAGCGAGCCGCTGGCGTTGGCCGAGACAATCGTGACGAACGCCACGGTGTCGTTCACCGGCGTTGTCGCGGGACCCGATCTGCTGCTGAGCGACGGGCAATGGACCCAGGCGGGGGCGTTCGGCTACACCCGGAACGTAACCCTGCTGGGCGCATCGCAATTGGCTCATGGCGAAGTTGATGCGGAAGGACTCCAGATCAACGCGCAGACCGTGACCGTCTCCTCCGCATCCGCGATCAGTGTCGATGGGAAAGGAAACACCGTCTTGAGCGGGACGACCGGGCGATCCGGCGGCAGCCATGGCGGACGCGGCCAGGACTACAGCGGCGTTTCGGGGCCGGTATACGGAAACGCCCGCTGGCCGACCGACCTGGGCGCGGGCGGGGCAGGCAACTATGGGACGGTCCGCGGCGGCGGACGATTGCAGATTCAGTCGGAATGCCTGCATCTCGATGGAACGCTCCGTGCCAATGGCGATCCGGCCATTTATTTCGTAGGTGCCTACCAGTCCTACTACCGGGGAGCAGGCAGCGGAGGGTCGATTCTAGTGAATGTCGATACGCTTTCTGGCAACGGCTTGATCCAGGCCAACGGCGGAACGCGACCCAGCATCTATGTGGGAGTCGGCGGCGGCGGGCGCGTGGCGGTGTACGCGCACAACGTTGTCGGCTTCACGCCTGCCGGCGTCGAAGCCGAGTCCGGCGGAACCGGCGCCGAGTGGGGCACGGTCTTTCTCGGCATCCCGCGCGCGGTGGCGGTGACCTGCACGGGCCAGGGCGTCTGCGATCCCGCCGGGCCGGTGGCGATACCCTACGGCGGAACCAACGCCTTCGCCTTGACGCCGGTGCCGGTCTCGCTGGCCACCAACGGCACGGACATCACACCTGCGGCGAGCTTCGAGTGGGTCAACACTGGACTGTGGCGCGGCACGCTCGCAGACGCGGCGTGGCTGGAGAAACTCAACGGCTGCGACACGCTGGATGCGGCCTTCGAGGCGCTCGCGGCGGGGCAGGCCGTCGCGCAGCCGGGCGGCGGCATGGCGGTCACGGTCAACGGCCTGGCCGGATGGCGCTACACGCTCGAGCGTCGCGAGAGCCTGACCGAAGGAGAATGGCTGCCGGTGGCAGGGCAGATCGAGATCCTCTGCGGCGCGACCGGCCCGCTGGTTCTGACCGATGCGGCGGTGTTGCCGAAGGCATTCTATCGAGTCGTCGCGAGACCGTGATTGACCATCGCATTCGATCCGGGTGAACCGTCCGATTCTGGGATACATCTATGATCCGCTGGTCGAGGATGCGGTGATTTCGATCAACGCATCCACCCACCTGCTGGGCTCCGTATGTGCCGTGAAGGGGTTACGCATGAATCAAAGAATCCGTGTGGGTTTTGCGGGGTGGTGTATCGCCGGATTGTTGGTTGTTTGGGCGGCTCGTGCGGAAGTGTTTACTGAGGGGAACTACACATACACTACGAATACCTCGGGAGAAGCCATCGTGACCGCTTTCAGCCCTGCGTGACGTTCCCCTACGGGCTGACGTCGATCGGCTCGAATGCCTTCAACGGTTGCACCAAGCTGATCTAATGTCCGGTCCTTGGGCTTTTCTATCTGAAAACCAGCGCGATGACTCGGGCGTCCTGCGAATTGACGACCCCGCCTCGATCAGTTGTCCCATGCGCTTCTGCCGCATCTCTGACATCTTTTTCCGTGATTGGCGATGCGGCTTCAATATGGTATCTTACAGCGGCGTGACCCACGGAGTATCATGCGCTGGAGACATATGGCGAGTTTTGAAGAGATTATCGAGAAAAGTTTGGTCTGTCTCAATCTGACAGAGGGCGAGGGGCCGCTCGTGATCACGGCCCTGATTGACAGGGCCGTGCAGGAAGGGCTGCTGGCATCGGAACACCGGGACACTGCTATCAAGGCGGTCCTCAACCGGGAGCAGAGCGCGTCGACCGCTTTGCCTGACGGAATCGCCTTGCCGCACGGGCGCATCGAATGTGTGCGGGACATCGTGTGTCTGCTTGGCATCCACCCGCAGGGAATTGCGTTCGGTGCCCCCGACAACCAGGCCACGCACGTCTTTGTTTTGCTGCTGGTGCCGGCGACGGTCGCCTGCAACCATATCCACTTTCTCGCCAAGCTCAGCCGCCGCCTCATGGAGGCCTCCGTGCGCAACGAACTGTTGGCTGCGCAGACGCGGAAAGACGTGTTGAGGACGATTTTGAGTTTTTCTGAAGAAGGGACGTTTTGATGAAGCCGTTGATGGTTTGGGGGAGTGACGCGTTTTCTCAGTTCCGTTTGGATGCGCTGTCCGAGAAGATCACCGCCGCGTTGTCCTCTCAGAAAGCGGTCAGGATCGAGGCGCAGTTTGTGTATCTGCTGGATGCGGGCCGGTCGCTTGATGCCCAGACACTGGCACGCGCCCGCACCTTGCTCGGGGCGTCTCAGCGCGAGCCGGCGCCGGGCGGTTTTTTTGTGACGCCGCGAAAGGGGACGATCTCACCCTGGTCATCCAAGGCGACCGACATCTTCCGCAACTGCGGGCTGGCCGAGGTCAAACGCGTGGAGCGCGGCGTGTATCTCCGGGCTTTTGCGCAGGAGGCTGAACTGTCGCTCACGGCGTTGCGGCCCGCGTTAAACCTGCTGCATGACCGCATGACCGAAGGCGTCTATCTCGAGTTGGATGATCTCTTCGAGCACCAGCCTCCGGCTCCGGGACGGGCCTTCGATGTGCTGGCCCAGGGACGCGCCGCGTTGGAAGCCGCCAACCGCGACATGGGGCTGGCGCTCAGCGATGACGAGATCCGCTACCTGTGTGACAGTTACACGAAAGCCGGCCGCAACCCGACCGACACCGAGTTGGTGATGTTCGGCCAGGTGAACTCTGAGCACTGCCGGCACAAAATTTTCAATGCCGACTGGATCATCGACGGTGAACGCAAGGAGTCGTCCCTGTTTCAAATGATCCGCCACACGCATGCCTGTAACCCCGACGGCACACTGGTGGCCTACAAGGATAACTCCGGCGTCATGGAGGGCTTTCCGGCCACCGGTTTTGCGGTGGACCCTGACACGCGCGCCTATCGCTTTGAGAAGGATCAGATTGATATCCTCATGAAGGTCGAGACGCATAACCATCCGACCGCGATTTCGCCCTATCCCGGCGCTGCTACTGGTGTGGGCGGCGAGATCCGCGACGAGGCTGCGACCGGCACCGGCTCCAAAAGCAAGGCCGGCGTCGCGGGGTTCATGGTCTCTAACCTGCGCGTGCCGAATTTTGAAATGCCGTGGGAAAAGCCGTTTGCGGCGTTTCCCTCCCGTCTCGCCCCGCCGCTCGCCATCATGCTGGAAGGGCCGATCGGCGGTGCGGCATTCGGCAACGAATTCGGGCGCCCGCAACTGTGCGGTTTTTTCCGGACCTATGAGGAGATGGCTGCGGGCCGGTATCGCGGCTATCACAAACCGATCATGCTGGCTGGCGGCATGGGCAACATCCGCCGCAGCCAGGTCTATAAGAAAGAGGTTCCGCCGGGTGCCTTGATCGTGCAGTTGGGCGGGCCGGCTATGCGCATCGGCCTCGGCGGCGGCGCGGCCTCCTCCATGGCGACCGGCAGCAATGACGAGGCACTGGATTTTGACTCGGTGCAGCGCGGTAATGCCGAGATGGAGCGCCGCTGCCAAGAGGTCATTGACGCCTGCGTGGCTCTCGGTGACAACAATCCCATTCTCAGCATCCACGACATCGGCGCGGGCGGCCTTTCCAACGGCTGTCCCGAGCTGGTCGAAAAGACCGGAGCGACCTTTGACCTGCGCGCCGTGCACAATGAAGAGCGCTCCATGAGCCCGATGGAAATCTGGTGCTGCGAAGCCCAGGAGCGGTATGTGTTGGCGATCGCACCCGAAAACCGCGCCCTTTTTGAACGCCTGTGCGAACGCGAGCGCTGCCCTGTGGCCTTCATCGGCGTCGCGCGCGATGACCAGCGACTGGTGCTCAACGACAGCCATTTCAACGACCGGCCGATCGACATGGATATCCGCGTGTTGCTCGGCAAGCCGCCGCGTATGGTGCGCGAGGTCGCGCGCGACACGGGAAGGCCGGTGCCGTTGGCGTTTGAAGGCGTTGCGCCGCTGGCAGCGCTTGAGCGCGTGCTGCAGGTGCCGGCTGTGGCCGACAAAACGTTCCTGATCTCGATTGCCGACCGCACTGTCACCGGGATGGTGCACCGCGACCAGATGGTCGGGCGGTACCAGATCCCGGTGGCTGACAACGCGGTGACGGTCACCGGTTATCACGCCACGACCGGCGAGGCGATGGCGACCGGCGAACGTACGCCTGTTGCGCTGGTCGACGCGCCCGCTTCGGGGCGCATGGCCGTGGCCGAGGCGATCACCAATATCTCCGGTGTCAACATCGGCTCGATCCACGCCGTCAAGCTCTCGGCCAATTGGATGTGCGCGTGCGGCGAGACGGGCGAGGATGCGAAGCTCTTCGATACGGTCGCTGCGGTCGGCATGACGTTCTGCCCGCAGCTCGGCGTATCGATCCCTGTCGGCAAGGATTCGCTCTCGATGCGCACGGTGTGGCAGGATGCGCACGGCGCGTCGCATCGTCAGGTCGCGCCGCTGAGCCTGATTGTCAGCGCCTTTGCGCCGGTGCAGGACGTGCGCAAAAGCGTCACCCCCGATCTCAAGCCCGGCGCCAGCGAATTGCTGCTGATCGACCTCGGCCGCGGCCGCAATCGGCTGGGCGCCAGCGTGTTGGCGCAGGCGTACAACCAAGTCGGCGACGAAACGGCGGATGCGGATGATCCCGTGTTGCTGCGGCGTTTTTTCGACGCGATGCAGGTGCTGGTGGCCGAAGGTGCCTTGCTGGCCTATCATGACCGTTCCGACGGCGGGGTCGTTGTCACACTGGCCGAAATGGTGATGGCGGGCGGGCGCGGCGTGTCGGTTGATCTGCCGGGCAAGGATCCGCTGGCCGCGTTGTTCAGTGAAGAGCTGGGCGCGGTGCTGCAGGTGGCCGATGGCGCGCGAGATCGGGTCATGGCGGTGCTTGCCAGTCAGGGGCTGGCAGATGCGGAGGTTTGCGTGCGCATCGGGCGGCCGACCGATGACCGCCGCTTTCGCGTTGCGGTGTGCGGGCAAATGGCCGTTGAGACGACCCTCACCTGGCTGCGGCGCACCTGGTCGGCGTTGACCTGCCGCATGCAGGCGCTGCGCGACAATCCAGTGTGCGCGTGGCAGGAGTATGACAACGTACTGTTAGAGACCGACCCCGGCATGCAGTTCGCGCTGACCTTCGATCCGGACGCTCCGGTCGGCGCGAGTGTGCGACAGCCGCCGCGTATGGCCGTGCTGCGTGAGCAGGGGGTCAACGGACACGTCGAAATGGCCGCCGCCTTTGCGTTGGCCGGTTTCGAGTCGGTCGATGTGCATATGACCGACCTGCTAAACGGCCGCGCAGATCTTGCGGCTTTCAACGGCTTGGTGGCGTGCGGCGGTTTTTCATACGGCGACGTTTTGGGCGCCGGTTCGGGCTGGTCGCGCAGCATCCTCTACAATGCACGGCTGGCCGAGATGTTCAAGCGATTCTTCGCGCGGCCTGATACGGTCACGCTGGGTGTCTGTAACGGCTGCCAGATGGTGTCACAGCTCAAGACGATCATTCCGGGCGCCGGGCATTGGCCTCGGTTCCGGCGCAATCTGTCCGAACAGTTTGAGGCGCGCTACGCGACTCTTGAGGTCATGGAATCGCCCTCTGTTTTGTTGAAGGGCATGGCGGGCTCGCGCC
>JAGOBZ010000198.1 GCA_017999015.1 Kiritimatiellia bacterium | reverse complement strand
CGCCAAAGCCTTTCGCGCGGCCTTCAAAGAGGCGAAGCCGTGACTGTCGGGCGACTTGCGGCGGATCGTCTCGAGCGTCACCAGTTCCGAAACCAGGCTGGCGGTGGCGCCCGCATCCGTCACAGCCGGCGCGTTGTCGGCGGCGGGGGCGGCTTTCGCTTCGGGTTGCGCTTCTGCGACGGGCGCGGGTGCGGGCGCAGGCTCTACGGCGGGTGCGGGCGCAGGAGCGGGTTTCTCTTCGGCTTTCGCTTCTGCGGCGGGCGCGGGGGCCGGGGCCGGTGCGGGCTCGGCAGCGGGGGCGGGCGTCGGAGCGGGTTTCTCTTCGGCTTTCACTTCTGCGGCGGGCGCAGGCGGCGGTTCTACAGGCTTGGCCTCCGCTTTGGGCGCCTCGGCGGCGGGCGCTGCGGGCTGTACGGCTGCCGGTTTCTTCTGACCGCCCAAATCCTGCAACAACGCTTCGAGATCATCCTGCGCGTACAGGCCGGTCACGGCCCCGCAAGCCATGGCCGAAGCACTCAACATCAACAACCACCGTGTACTATGCGTCATCTGGAGAGACTCCTATTTGTGGCAGCATCTAATCCTGAATAGGCAATAAAAAGTTCCTATCTTAGCCTGAGTAACGTGACTAATCAAGCTTGGGAATCACTTTTTGTTGCCCGTTCGCCTCATTCTCTATCGTGACAGACGTCTTCGTGCTGTCCACGGAAAGGACGCGGTATGTTTCTTCGCGGACCTTGAACGTGCCGCCCTCCAACACCGAATACTCGGCGTTGTCGAGCGGAAGCACGACCACCGCTTCAACATCTGTGACCTTCCCGCTTTCGTTGATCGTCAACGTCACCACCTTGTTGTCCGACAATCTTTTCACCGACACCGTTGAGGCGTCCACCCGCATTCTAATGCCGGGCATATTGGGGTTTTCGCGCTCGACGGTTTTCGCCGTGACCGTTTCCGCGGCATAACCGGTTTCGCCGATCTTCTCGTTCTCGCGCACCCAATACGTCTTGCGGATCGGTTCGACCTGGTTGAAAACAATCTGGTTTTCGCCGCCGGGCATCTTGTTGACCCCGCTGAAGACCAGCGGCATCCGTTTGCCGCGCAGCTCTTTGACGCGCAGGAGGCTGACCAGCGCCGGGTGCGATTTGGGATCTTTCGGATCTGTCGCCGGCTTGGCGGAAAGCTCCTCAAGGTTCGTGAACCCGTCACTGTCGAGGTCGCCCTTGGCATCCGCAGGGTCCTGAGGATTCAGCCCGAGCGCGTTCTCGACACGGTCCGGGATGCCGTCGCCGTCGCTGTCCAGGCCCGGATCAGACTCGGCCGGCTTCGGCTGGGCGCCTCCGCAGAAGGGGCAGGCCTCGGCGGCGTAGGGAATGGGTTTCTGGCACTCTTTGACCACGCAGACCACGCGCCGCTCCGGTGCCAGGAAACCGGCCTGCTGAGCATCGGGACGTTCAAGCTGCAACGGTGCGCGCGCCAGCCGCATGGCGGCCTCAAACTCCGACATGTCGATGGCCGACAGAGCGGTGGACCCGGGTTTCAGAGAGTCGATCTTAAGCTTGTAGTTGGCCTCTTCACGCTGCCGGGCAGGCCCCGCCGCGCGCGTGAGGTAAAACAGGGAGGTGACGAGGCCGATCAGCACCACGACCACGATCACTTTGTCGTAGTACTTGACGACGGGATTGTTCGCGTTGAGTTTCAAGGCCACGGTTTAGACTCCCTCAAACGAGTAGACATCGATGTCAAGTTTCACGTTCACCGGCGGTTCCAGTTCTGGATCGGTCACGATCCGCTCGACATGCGACAGCTTGGCCGGGTCGACTGGCGCCGCCGCACCCTCGGCGGCAAGCTTGGCGGAACTCTCTTTTTTCTTGGCGTTGAACTGCGCCAAAAGATCGCCCGCTTTGCGCAGCTCGGCTTCTGCCACCACGGCAAAGAGATCCATCGCCGCCAGCCGGTTCAACGCCTCGATGACCGCGGCAGGGCGCGCCACGAATTCTATCGAGAAGCGTTGGCTGGTCCAATACTCCGACTCCGCGCGTGCGGCGGCCCCGGACGTCTTGGAACCGCCGCCGCTGTCATCCCGGCGGCGGGAACGGCGGCGCGAGGACGTCTCCTGCTCCTCTTCCTCTTTTTTCACGGCATCAAAGACTTCGCGTTCGACTTTCTTCAGCTCCAGGATGTTGGCGGCGTAAAGCTCCTCGCAAAGCTTCTCAATGATGGCCAGTTGTGCGGTCAACCGGTCCACATGTTCCGACGCCGGCAAACTATCGGACTGGCCGAGGTATTGGTCGAAGCCGAAATTGAACCCCGGGGCGACGATCTTGCCCTGCACCGCGCCGGTATGGGCGGACAGCTTGCGGACCGCAGCCTGAAGCGCCTGCTTGAAGCTGGTCGGGGTTTTGGGCTCAACATGGAGATCGCCCTTATGGACCTGGTTGGAGGCGGTCGCCAACCAGCCCTCAAGAACCTTTTGATCCTCGCCGACGCGAGCGATGTTCTCGTCGCTGGGAAAAACTTTTGCCCGATAAATCTTCTGCAGCTCCTGATACGCCTGGTCGCGCTCTTCCGCCGCCCTGTTTTTGTCAGATGTTTCGGTAAAGAGGAACCAACCGGCAACCCCGCAGACGGCAGCCATCAAGACGCCGCAGGCGATCATTGTGATCTGATGACGTTTCATTTCGTTTCGGTATCCTTCGAGGCCGCCTCGGCCAGTGTCGCCTCGATTGTGAATTCAATCAAATACGCCTCGACGTCTTTCTGACCGGTGATCCTGACATCTTTCGGTCCTTTGCCGAACACCGACTGCATCTTCAGGCGGTCGCGCAGCACTTCCAACGCCGTCGCATTACGCCCGGCGGCGCGCTCCTTCTCCTCGATCGCCTTAAGCTTGTCCGCCCAGCCGCGGCCGACGATGCGCAGACCTGTCACGCCGCCGCCCGCGCCCTTGACCGGCACCAGTTCAGTGAGCCAGACCCCGTCCAACAGGCTTTTACGCACGGCATCCACGCGCTTCAGCCACGCCGAGCGCTCCAAGACCACGTCACGCAGCGCCTCGGCCTTCTTCGCCACCGCCTCTTCGGCGGCCTGCGCCTTGCTGAGCCGGGCCTGGTCGGCCTTGCGCGCGTTCAACGCCTCAGTCACCTGCGCACTCTGGACACGGTACAATTCTGCGAGCTGCTTGGCGTGCACCGCCCAGATGAACAGGCAGAGCAGCAGGCCGGCCGCCGCCAGCGCAAAGAACGGCACGCGTTTCTTGAGTGACTTGCGCTTCACGATCTCGGGCGGCATCAGGTTGATTTCAACCGGACACGCCAAAGAACGGCGCAGCGCCAGTCCGACGCTCTCGGCCAGCACGAAGGCATCAATGCCCGCCCGATCACGGTTGATCCGGTTGCTGAGCCCGACATTCGCGAACGGGTTGAGATAAGCGACCTCAATCTGCAGCTTCTCGCGGAAGAAGGTGTCCAGGTGCGGCATGACCGATGAACCGCCCGTCAGAAACATCCGGACCGGCGCGTTGCCGCCCTGCTGGCTGCGGTAAAAGTTGACGGAACGGCTGATCTCGGCGTGCAGGCGCGTCACCACGTTGCGCACGACTTTCGAAACCCGCTCGGCCGTCTCATCCTCCGAAGCGGTCACCCCGCCCAGCGACACGAACGCGACCTGCCGCTTCAGCGCCTCGGCCTCCGCAAAGGGGATCTGGAAGCTCTTGGCGACCTCTTGCGTGATGGCATTGCCGGCCACCGGGATGCAGCGGTTGTAAATCTTCTCGTCTTCAACAAAAATCAGATTGGTCGAACGCGCACCGATATCGAGCAACACCGTGCAGCCGTCCAACTGCGAGTAGTTATAACGCAAGCAATTGTAGAGCGCCATCGGCGCCACATCGACAATTTCGGGCTCCAGCCCCATCTCCACAATGCGGTCGGTAATCTCGCGGACACTCTCGGTCTTGGCCGCAACGATCATCGCACACTGCTCGCCCATCGATGCGTCGCCAATGAACTGATGGTTCCAAACAATCTCGTTCATCGGGAACGGGACGTTCTGCTCCACCTCGTACTGCACCATCTGCAGCAACTTGTCCTCGGCAACGGCAGGCAACCGCACAAAACGCGGAAACACCATCTGGCCGGAGAGCGAAAGCATCAACGGCGCGGGGCGGATGCCGCGTGTCTTCATGATCTCGCGGACAGCCGACACCAGATGCGAACCGACACCCGTTTCAACCTCTGGATCTGCCCCCAACTCGGACACGCCGTAATTCGTCAATTCCGGCGCGCGCCCGCTTTTGACAACGAATTCGGCTAATACAACTTTGCTCGCGCCCACATTGAGCGCGAGGATGCGGTCAGATGAGAACACTATTGCACCACCTCGTAATCGTCCGGGTTGATCAACGCGAACGGTGTCTTCAAACGGTCCACCAGCCCCGTGCGCCGGACAAGGAACGGGTTGCCGGCCGCATCGCGTTTGTCCATTACAGCGCTTTCGCGCCACCACTCCTTCGGCAACTGGATACCGGAAGCCAGCGCCTCGCTGGCCAGCACCGTGCCATCCTTGCCGGTGATCTCGAGCGCCAAGGCGATCGGCTCGCCGTAGCGCTCCACCAGGCTCGGCGGCAACGCCACGCAACTCATGTGGTCGCCCTTCGGAATGTCGATGTACTTGACCGTTGTCGTGTAGTAACTGAAAATCTCCTTGTTCTGCTCGTCGCGGCCTTTGGTCATCACATGGTAGACAAAGGTCAGCTCATCGGTCCACTTGGCGGAGGTTTCGTATTTCACCTCGAACAGCGCCCACTCGCGCTGCTTGCGGTTGACCTTGGGCTGGATGTTGTTCACCGAATAGTTGAACTCGGGGGTCTTCACCATCGCCGTCTTGCCCGGAGGCGGGAAGCGCGAAATCTTGACCGTCTCCTCATCTTTCTTGGCCCCGGCCTGCGCCGTGGCAGCGCCACGCTGGCTGAGCCTGGTTGCCTGGGCCGCCGCCTGCTCCGCCATGCAGACAAGCACGGCCGCCACACACACCGTAAACCGCAGGGTTTGCTCGCTTTTCATTGTTGAACTCCTCCGATCCGGACAACAGGAACCACAATCCACGTCACCCTTTTATCATTTAGCACACCCAGTTTAATCACATGCGGACGGGAATGCAACACCGAAACGCACCGAAACGCAAAATTGTCGAGGTCGAGGTGGACGCAAAAAGATTTAGGGGTCAGGAGTTGGAGGAAGGAAAAAGGGAAAAGGAGAAAGGAGAAAGGAGGAAGGAGGAAGGAGGAAGGAGGAGGGAGGAGGGGGAAGAATGCTTGTCTCAACGTTCAACTCGCAACTCTCAACCTCAAACCAAAAGTCTAGGGCAAGCAGCCGCTTGCCCCTCCCGGCGCTTCGCAGACCCGACGCAGAGGGGAGGGACGAGCGTCCGCTCGTCCAACCGCAAAACATGGAATGGTGTTGTCGGCTGTCGGCAGGGGAGACGCATCCACCACAGCCCAGCCGCTGAATAAGCCATGGGGTTCCTGGTTCCTAGTTTCAACAACGCTTCCCCTACCTTCCTCCCTCTTCCTTCTTCCTTCTTCCTTATTTTCCCCTCCCGCCCGGCAGAAAACCGGCAGAAAATCGCATTGCCTCCGGCGCGGCAGGCGTGCCATAATCGCCAGACATAAGGACCCTCCGTAAGCCCGGGAGCCACTGCTATGATCGCCGATCCTAACCCGCTCCACTATTTTTCCACACCTTGGTTCTGGGCATCGTTCATCGGCTGGACCCTCGCCCAGTTGATCAAAATGACCGCCGGCTTTGTCCGAACCCGGCAAATTGATTTCCGCTACCTGCTCAGCACCGGCGGCATGCCCAGCGCCCACTCCGCCATGGTCTGCGGCCTCTGCACCTCGATCGGCCTGACCGAGGGGTTCGCCTCGCCGGTGGCCATGCTGGCGGCAGGCTTCGCCGCCATCACGATGTTCGACGCCGCCAATGTCCGGCGCGCCGCCGGCCACCAGGCGCGTGTGCTCAACGTGATGATCGAGGAGCTGTTCAAACAGCACAAACTGCGCCATACCCGCCTCAAGGAACTGCTCGGCCATACGCGCAAAGAGGTCTTCGCCGGCATGCTCGTGGGCATCGCGGTAGCGTTTCTGGTGGTGCACCTCTGGCCGGCGGCATGAGGGGGGAGGAAAAAGG
>JAGOBZ010000195.1 GCA_017999015.1 Kiritimatiellia bacterium | reverse complement strand
GTTCTCCTCGACCGTCATCCAACCCAACAGCGCGCCGCCCTGAAACAGGTAACCGAACCGCTCGCGCACGCGCGCCAGCTCGTCGCCGTTCGCCGCGCTGACCTCGACCCCGTCGATCCACACTGCACCGCGCGTGGGTGTGAGCAGCCGCACCATATGCTTGAGCGTCACGCTCTTGCCGGTCCCGGACGGACCGACAATCGCGAAGATCTCGCCCTTCTTGATGTCGAAGGTGAGATCGTCGAGGACGTTGCGCCCGCCCAGTTGCTTGGTGACATGGTCAAAACGGATCATAGGTCGTAAAACATGCGCGTGACGATATAGCCGAGAATCAGGACCAACAGGAAGGAGGTGATGACCGAACGCCGCGTGGCCTGCCCCACGCCCACCGCGCCCTGCCGCGTAGTGAACCCTTCGTAACAGGAGACGCCGGTAATGACGATCCCGAAAATCAAGGCCTTGAACAACCCCACATAGAGGTCGCGCATCCGCGCGATGTCCATCGCCATCGAAATGTACTGCTCCCACGGCACGTTGAGCTGGGTAAGCCCGACGATCCCGCCGCCGATCACGCCCAGCACGCAGGTGTAAAAAGAGAGCAGCGGCGTCATGACGACCATCGCCGCCATGCGCGGCGTCATCAGGAAACGCACCGGGTCGATCGACATGATCTCCAGCGCCGCGACCTCGTCGTTGACCGTCATAGTGCCGATCTGCGCGGCCATCGAGGACCCGACGCAGGCTGCCAGAATCAGCGCGGTCATGAAAGGCCCCATTTCGCGCAGCAGCGAAACCATGACCGCCGAGCCGATATAGATCTCCTGATTGAACCGGCGCAGTTCCAGACCGACCTGCAATCCCAGAATCATCCCGGTAAACATGCCGACCACCGAAATGACAGGCAGGCTCTTGATGCCCATCTGGTACATCTGCCGCACCCATTCGTGACGGCGCCGGCGCGCCAGGAGCATGAGCGGCATGCCGGCCAGCGCCTGCGCCGTGAGCGTGCCCGCTCGGCCGATATCCGCCAGACCCAGCACCATGGCGCGCCACAGCCCGCCCCATGCGGTGGCCGGCGCATCCGTATAGACCGGTTCGCGCGTGATCACAGCCCGTCTCCTATGTGATTCATCATCATGAAACCTTGCGCAGACCCTTTTTTTGAGGATGAATATAGCAGAGATCATGGGGTGGAGCAAGGCGCCGTCGCACAAGGCGCAGATCTGTGGTACAATTTTTGGCCATATTAAAGGAAGGTACCATGATGCAGGGATTCACGAGTGGAGCGCGTATTTGAAGCGAAGCACAATCTGGGGCCCGGTAAGGTGGTAAAAATCCGCACGCGAGCCAGATGTACACCCGGTAGGGCGGTCTCGCCGAGACCGCCGCGGACGCCTCGGCGAGGCGTCCCTACCGAAAGCTGTTTAGCGTTTACGTCATGGCCGCCCAGCCTTTTTCTCGAACCGTTGTCGCGGACGAGGCCGTCCGCGCCCCCAGGCGCGCCTGCCTCCTTTCACCGGAAACGCATGAACCTCGCGCATACCTCCCTCTGTCGTCAACCGATTGCCAAAGGAGACGCCACATGCCTGAGCTGCCAGAAGTCGAGACCGTCGTGCGGGATCTCCGTGCGCACGGTCTGCCGGGCTCCGTGATCCGGAGCGTCACCGTGCGCTGGCCGCGCACCGTCGCGGAGCAGTCGCCCGGCGTTTTTTGCCGTGCACTCGCCGGACGTGCCATCACTGCAGTCACGCGCCGCGCCAAATTCATTGTCCTGGATCTTGACTCCGGCAGCCGCCTGTTGCTCCACTTGCGCATGACCGGCAAGCTGCGGTTCGCGGCAGCCGGCGAACGCCCGGGGCCGCACGACCATGTGAGCCTTTGTCTGGCCGACGGCAGGGAACTCATCTTCAATGACACGCGGAAATTCGGCCGGTTCCGTCTGGTGCAACCTGGCGATGATCCGCTGGCCGTTCTCGGCCCTGAACCCCTGGAGGTGGACTTCACGCTGGCACTATTCAAGCTGCGTCTGAAGGGCAAGGCGCGTCAGATCAAGCCGCTGCTGCTCGACCAGACCACTGTGGCCGGTTTGGGCAACATCTATGCGGATGAGGCGCTGTGGCAGGCACGCCTTCACCCGGAGCGCCGCGCCGACACCCTCAGCGACGCCGAAATCCGTCGCCTGCACGTGGCGATACGCGAGGTCTTGCAGCGTGCGGTTGACAACTCCGGCACCACGCTTGGCGAGGGTGAGACGAACTTTTACAGCGTCTCCGGCCATCGTGGCCGCAACGCCGACGCGCTCAAGGTTTTTCGCCGCGACGGCTTACCCTGCCCGTGCTGCGGCACCGTGATTGAGCGTATTGTGGTCGGACAGCGCGGCACGCACCTCTGCCCGCATTGTCAGAAACGTCCTACCGGATCACAAAAGGCACGCACTGCGTGACGGCCAGCGGCACCCGTCTTGTGTCGTCACTCTTGACGCAACCCAACACGAGTTGACCTGTGGCACCCGGTTTCAATACGCGGGGATCGCACTTCAAAAGGACGGCGGCACGCTCCTGCTTGTTGGTGCGCTGCACACCCTCAACGGTAAAACCACGCGTCGGATAGATCACGACCGGTTCGTATAGCCCGCCCAAATGGGTAGCCAGACTGGAACTGAACAGCGTCAAGCGGAGCGTTTCCGCAGACGGCACGATCAGCGGCGTTTTCGGCGCAACATGGATCCGCAACGGATTCAGCCCGGGGTTTGACCGCGCCGCCGGTTCCGCAAAGACCTGTTCATATTCGGCCTCCGCAACACGGTACCGACGTACCGGCAACACCGCTCTTTTCACCGTCTGCCCGCCCATCTCGGCCGTGGCCGTCAAAGCCAAACCAAAGACAACGCGCGGATAGCGGACCCCGTCCGTCGAGACCGTGAGCACACTTTCTGTTGCATCGGCAGGAATCACTCCGCCTTCGCTCGCAATACTGAGCGGCGGGAAATCGAGCGCGACGCGGACCTCACCTGCGAACCCATTGATTCTCTGCACACGTAGCTTCACCAGTGTGCTGCCGTCCGCCGGGATATTCAAAGAAGCGGGCGTCATCGTTACCCTGAAATCAGGCGCGGCGGACTCAGCCTCAAGCGCGAACCGAAGGCCCGGCACGACGCAAGCACCTTCTGTAATCGCCTGAACGCAGAGTGCGCTGTTCTTCCCGCCTGTAAAGAGACGGACCCTTTTTTGCTGCAGGTTAACACCCTCCAACCGGACATTCAGGCTCTCGCCTTCAGCCGCGCGCGACGGCGTGAAGCCTGTAATGAGCGGCAACTCCCCCACCCGAATCCGGTAGACACAGTCATCACCCGACCGCGCCGGCACGGCCGAGCCCACTTCCAACGCATAGGTGCCATCTTGCGGTACATCGAGCACAGCGACCGGCGCACGGTCGGCCGCGTATACGGATACACTGTCACACGGCTTGCCTGCCGCATCGCAAAAAGTCAGGGACGGCAAAAAACCGGTCGGCGGCAGGGTCTCCGGCTGCGTCACGGCAACGATTTTCATCCCTTGTCGCGCCTCAAACCGATACCGGTCCGCGCCCTTGTGCGCGACCCGGCCATTCACACTGACCGGGAAGGTCGGCAGCACATGCTCACCGGCTCCTGTCCGATTTGTGGCCGGCTCACTCCACTCAGGCAACCCGGCCTGAACCTCGAAGCCGACCGGCTCGCTCAACCGATAGGCCGTACTGGCGCGCAACGCGCGCAGGCCCGGCGCGGCGTCCTTGTCAACCACCGCCCTGAAGCGCAAGCGGTTAGGGATTACGACCGGTACGGGCCGCCCTCTTTTGTTCATCGTCACCGTTCTGACCGGCCCGAGATAGGTCAGCTTGATCCCCTCGCCACTGACCACCGCCTGAGTGACGTCCGCCAACGGGCTGCCGCCGATTTCGATCTCGCATTCACTGCCTTGCGCAATACCCGCCGGATAAACGTATTCCAGCAGCGGGGACGCACAAGAACACCATACAACGCACCCCATCACGCCCCCGGCCAACACCTGCCATCGCATCACGTCGGATCTCCCCTATTACGTGGATTATTGATTGACCGCGATCGTACCACATGCGTCTTAGAGGACGCAAGTCAGGCGCGCGTCCCGAAAAATCACCGAAAAATCATCTCGAAAAATCATCGCGTTCAGCGTTGACACTCACAAACCTATTTGAGATATTGACACGTCTTTTTGACGAGGTAGGGTACCGAAGTGGCCAACCGGGGCAGACTGTAAATCTGCTGGCTAACGCCTTCCTTGGTTCGAATCCAAGCCCTACCACCATGTTTGACCCGAGGTCTGGCACTGGCTAACCCAGCACCGAGACACGGGATGATGAAAGGGGGTGACAAGCGTGATTCAACTCCGATTGAAAAAGGGCGAGTCTGTCGAGCGTGCGCTCAAACGCCTGAAGAAGATTATGGATAAGGAAGGCCTGCTGAAGCAGCTCCGCAATAATCGTTATTACGAGAAACCGTGCGAAAAGGCTCGCCGTAAATCGGCACGCGCCCGTATCCGCAACAACTCTCGCAAAGCCATGCGTGAGATGTAAGCGGAAAGGGTTGTCACCCAATGAAAAAAGCGTTCCGGAGTTTTCCGGGGCGCTTTTTTTGTTTTGTCGAACTGCCGATTGACGGCGGCCGGATCGCGCAACGATCACTCAGCCAGCGCAGCGGCGGCAGTTCGCTGAATCGCATCAGCGCTAATCGCACCTTCCCGCAGGATATCAACGGTGCCGTCCGGACAGACACGCACCACGCTACTCGCCACTCCGCCTGGGCATACCCCGCCGTCGACCACCATATCAGCTTCGAGCCCGACACCCCGCAACGCTTCAACAGCACTGACCGCAGGCATCGAACCACTCAGGTTGGCGCTGGTCACCCTGAGCGTCCCGCCGCATGCCGCAAGCAGACGGCGTGTCGCGGAATGATCAGGCACACGGAACCCCTCCTCACCTCCGTCGCACGTCAGCACCAGCGTCAGCGCACCCGGCCAAAAGCGCGCCGCCAGGCATCGGGCGGCGGACGGCAGCATCGCCCCGCGCGCAAGTACGGAGGCAAGATCAGCCGCGAGCAGTGCGATTGGCTTGCCGGTCGGGCGCCCCTTGATCGTGCAAATGCGCGCCACCGCACCGGCACACGCCGGATGCGCCGCGATGCCGTAAACGGTGTCTGTCGGTATAATCACCACGCCGCCTGCCCGCAACAGACCAGCCGCGCGATCATACAATAAAGCAGAATCGTTATTCATGCCGTCTATTTTTAGCATAGCGGGGAAGGCTTAACAAGGAATCCCCAACAGAACCCCGCCCGACCCTTTTTCACACCCATTTTTCCGCCCATTTTTCTTTTGACTCCGCGCTTGCATCTGTTACATCCTAACCGGCATAATGTAATTTCTCTTCGGGCGGCTATCTCAGTTGGTTAGAGAGTCTGGTTTACACCCAGAATGTCGGGGGTTCGAGTCCCTCGCCGCCCACCAGCTTTTTGCCCCGTTTTGTTGAAAAACCCCAATAAAAACGGGGTTTTTTATTTTGCCTGCCTGCAAAGTGATGTTAACTGAAACACAATGAAAACGTCTGATTTTCCACCACTAATTCCACCACTAATTCCACCACTAAAAACACGTTTCAACAAGGCAGGCGTGCATATTTTTGATCTCAAAAAATTGAGATTCTCATAAACACCGCATCGACCTCCATCAAAAATACGTTTTTTACCCATTTTTTCCCAAATACGTCTATCTAACAGCCCGAATTAGCCTGCCGAGGCCCCTAATTCCGAAGGACCGCTCTTAAGCAAAAAAGTGAGGCGCAAGCAGTTTTACCCGCCTGCGCCCACCCCTATCCGAGCATCTTTTTAACTCTCCTCACTGTGAAGGAACAAGGCACGCATCCAGCGCGGCCGTAAGATCCGCCATACCGGGCCGGTTCAGCTTCCTGTCGCAGACCAGCCCGCCCGAGGCGTCCCAGCGCGTGACGCGGACAATCGGCGCGTTACCCCCGCCCGTCCAGCGGTAGGCCGCGTTGGACTCCCACGGATTCAACTCGCGCAAAAGAACCACGTCGGGCCGCGCCGGAATGCCCGAGGCGTTCAGCGCGGCCTCGAACCGTGTGCAGTAGCCGCACAACGGGTGCCCGGCCACGACCACAAGC
>JAGOBZ010000196.1 GCA_017999015.1 Kiritimatiellia bacterium | reverse complement strand
GGCGCGGGTGTCGCCCGCATGGATCACGGACGGCGTCATGGTTCAGCTCTGGCTGCGGGCCTTTACTCCTGAAGGCACATTGAACGCGGCGCGGCAACGGCTGCCGCACGTTGCGGAGGCCGGATTCACGATCATCTATCTCAGTCCGATCTGCCTGATGGACGATGACCCGCGCAAAGAGCATTGGGCGCCGCGGCAGCGCAAGACCGAGAATCCGCGCAATCCATACCGGATCAAGGATTACGAGCGGATCGATCCGGAGTTCGGCACCCGCGAGGATCTGCGCGCGTTCGTGAACGAGGCGCACCGCCTGGAGTTGCGCGTGCTGCTGGATATCGTGTACCTGCACTGCGGGCCCGGCGCGGTGTTGATCGAACGCCACCCCGCCTTCATGAAACGCGATGAAAAGGGCAATCTGAAACTGGCGAAATGGGGATTCCCTGCGATTGATTTCTCGAAACCCGAGGTGCACGATTATTTCTGGCGCAACATGGAGATGTGGGTGCGCGACTTCGATATCGACGGTTACCGCTGTGACGTGTCGGACGGCATCCCTCTCGCTTTTTGGGAGAAGGCCCGCGAACGGCTTGAAGCGATCAAGCCTGACATCGGCATGCTGGCGGAGGGCACGCGCAAGGAAGACCAGCTTAAAGCGTTCGACCTGGATTACGGCTGGGGTGCAGCGTTCAAGACCTGGGACAACGCTGCATCGATCCGAACCCTCTGGGAAACCCAGCACGCCGTGCGCCCCATCGGCGGTGCGAAATTCGTGCGGTTCATCGAAAACCACGACTATGTCGAGGACGAGGGACTCAACCGGCTCGACAAGGCTTGGGGTACACCGCGCGTCAATGCCGTGCTGGCGGCGTTGTTCACGCTGGACGGGGTGCCCTTCCTCTACAACGGCCAAGAGTTCGCCGACGTGTCGCGCAACAGCCTCTACGCCCGGCTGCCGATCGACTGGCGCACCGCAGACACGCCGGCCGGTCAGGCGCGCCTGAAGCTGTGCCACACGTTGAGCGCTTTGCGCCGATCGGAGAAGGCACTGACGCGGGGCGGCCTGACGTGGCTCGACAACGACGCGCCAGACGCTGTGCTCTCATACCGGCGCGGCGAGGGTGCCGGCGCCGTGATCAGCGTGATCAACCTCAGCGGGGAACCCGTCAAAGCGCACGTCAACAGTGTGACCGACAGCATCCGGCCACTGCTCGCGAAGGGCGGAGCGGTCGACAGGCAGGGCGTTTTCATGCTTGAGGGATTCGGATCCTTCATCGGCAGGAACATGACGGGGAATTGAGCCGGTTCAGGGGCCTGGAACTCGAACGTCGAGACCGCCCTGCCGGCTGAACCCCCCATCGGTTGAGGGGGGGTATGCGAGTCGGGCGCGTGTTCGATGCGAATGTCGGGGCGCGGACGGCCTCGTCCGCGATGTGAAAGGCCGCACGCAAGCCAGATGCGCCCCCGGTAGGGCGGTCTCGCCGAGACCGCCGCGGACGCCTCGGCGAGGCGTCCCTACCAGAAGCGGTTTTGCGTTACCGTCATGACCGCTCAACCTGTTGCACGGCACGCTGTTGCGGGCGGGGACGCCCGCGCCCCCGTCTCGCCATCCTCCCTTTCATCAGAAACGCACGATCTTCGCATACCCCTGGTCGCTAGCCGATTACGGTCCCGCCCGCATCCTCCCTTGACCTCGCCGAACGCATGCCGCATACTGTGAGGCGTCAATTGATTTGAAGGACGTTATGACGCTAACAGGCACATTCACCGCATTAGTCACCCCATTCAACACCGACGGCAGTGTCGACTACCCCGCACTGCGCGACTTGGTACGCTGGCAAATCGAAAACGGCGTGACCGGCCTTGTGCCGGTCGGCACCACCGGCGAATCGCCGACGCTTGAGTTTGCCGAGCACATCCAGGTCATCAGCGCGACCGCAGAAGCTGCGGCTGGAAAGGCTGTGATCATCGCCGGCACCGGTGCCAACTCGACAGCGGAGGCGGTCGAGCTGACCCGTGCCGTGCTGGACGTTGGCGTCGACGCCACGCTTCAGGTCACGCCGTATTACAACAAGCCCAACGCCGAAGGGCTTTACCGGCACTTTCTGTCGATCGCCGAACTGGGCCTGCCGGTCGTGCTCTACAACGTGCCGGGGCGCGCAGGCAAGGAAATCCCGTTAGATGTGGTGGTGCGGCTGGCGTCGCATCCCAACGTCGCAGCGATCAAGGAGGCGGCTGGCAGCGTGGACCGCGTCAGCGCCATCCGCAACGCCTGCGAGTTGCCGGTGCTATCGGGCGACGATAGCCTGGCGCTCCCCATGATCAGCGTCGGCGCCTGCGGCGTGATCAGCGTCGCGTCAAACGTGATCCCCAAAGAGATGTCGGCCCTGATCCGTCTCGCGCTTGCGAATGACTTGGCCGGCGCGCGCGAGTTGCACCGCGTCTATTACCCGCTGTTCCGCGACCTGTTTATCGACACCAACCCGATCCCTGTGAAGACGGCGCTGACGCTGATGAGCCGGGTCGGGCCGACGTTCCGGCTGCCGCTCTGCGAGCCGCCGGAATCCGTCCGCGACCAAGTGAGCCGCACCCTGCGCAGCCTGAATCTTCTTTAATCCCAACACGGAAACGATTTTGATGAAAATTGCGATCTTAGGCGCGGCCGGGCGTATGGGCCAAAACTTGTTGCGCTGCGCGAGTAAGTTCGACTGCTGCACGATTGTCGCGGCCACCGAGTGTCCGGGCCATCCGGCGGTCGGATCGCGCGTGAAAGCGGTCAGCGGCATGCTGAACATCGAAGCCATCCCCGATGCGCTCTGTTATACCGATCAGTGGCCTGAACAGGCCGAAGCCGTCATCGACTTCACCTTTCACACCACGGTCGTCAACCATCTTTCGCGCGCGGTGGAGAACGGCCAAGCCTTTGTTCTGGGCACCACCGGGCTGACCGACGCCGAGAAGCAGAGTGTCTACGCGGCCGCCGGCAAGATCCCGATCGTCTGGGCGCCCAACATGAGCTTGGGCGTGAACCTGCTGCTCGAACTCGTGCGCCGCTCGGCCGCAATTCTCGGCCCCGACTACGACGCCGAAATCGTCGAGATGCACCACCGCCTCAAGAAAGACGCGCCGAGCGGCACCGCGCTCGGGCTGGCCGAGGCGCTGGCCGCAGGGCGCGGCGTCGATCTCAAAGAGGTCGCCTGCTACGGCCGCGAAGGCATGCCCGGCGAACGGCCGCGCGGTGAAATCGGCATTCACGCGCTGCGCGGCGGCGCGACAGTCGGCGACCATACCGTCCTGTTCGTGGCCGACGAAGAGCGGATCGAATTGACGCACCGCGCCAACAGCCGCGAGGCCTTCGCGACTGGCGCGCTGCGCGCGGCGCTCTGGCTCCAGAGCCGCAAGCCCGGCATCTACACGATGCGGCATGTGCTCGGTTTTGAATCCGTGTGAGGAACGTGCACCACCGCCCACAGGTTTGCGAAGCTGTCCTCTCCCTCGGCAGCAACGAGGGAGACCGGTTGTCGTGGCTGGCTTGCGCCCGCGCGGCTCTCGCCGCCGAGAAAGCGCTCGCCGTGCGGGCGTGCTCTCCGGTTTACGAGACCGACCCGGTCGACGTTCCCAAAGCCTTCGCGCAGCAGCGCTATCTCAACCAGATCGTCATCGTCGAAACCGCGCTTGAACCACAGGTTTTTTCGCGTCTTATGCACGCCATCGAGCAGCGGCTGGGGCGGACGCGCGGCCCTGAGCGCAATCTGCCTCGGACCCTCGACATCGACATCATCACCTTCGGTGACATCCGCTCAACAGATCCCGAGCTGACATTGCCCCACCCCCGCGCCGGAACGCGCCGGTTCGTGCTGCAGCCTCTCGCCGACCTGCGCCCGGAGGCCCGCCTGCCGGGCGACGCGCGCACGGTCAGCGAACGGCTGCGCGACCTGCCCGATGTCCCTCGCGTCAAGTGTTTCGCGCCGCCCTGCGGCGGTGCGGCCGTTTCGTGCGCGCCACGTTTTGAAGAAGGAAAATCATCATGAAGCAACTCGCCCCTTATTCGATGGGCATCGGTGACCGGTTCGGCCAGCAGGGTGCCGCACAGCTCGAGGCGTTCTGCCTGCTGGCCGCGCGCGAAGGTGTGACCGTGGTGCCGGTCTGGAATAAATCGAACCGCGAACACACCCTGATCGGCACGGCTCCGCAGAGCGTGCGCGACGAGGCCGACGCGGCGGTGCGCGGCGCCGCGTGGCCGGCGCCCTACTTCGTGGATGCCGACCACATCACCCTGAAAAACGTCGATCCGTTTATCGGCACCTCAGATTTCTTCACGCTGGATGTCTCGGACTACATCGGTGAGACCCTGAGCGAGAGCGATGTCTACGCCTTTATCGCGAAGCATGAAACACTCATCGGCACCCATGTGATCGAGGGGCTTGCTCAGCCGTTGACCCTGACGCGCCACCATCTGGCCGAATGTCTGCGCACTGCGCTCTTTGCGGTGCGCCAGGCGGGCCGCCTCTACCGGCACATCGCGGAGATCAAAGGTTCGGATGATTTCGTGACCGAGATCTCGATGGACGAGACCGCGTTGCCGCAAACGCCCGAGATGCTCTTTGTGATTCTCGCCGCCGTGGCGGACGAAGGCATCCCGGCGCAAACGATCGCGCCAAAGTTCACCGGACGTTTCAACAAAGGCGTCGACTACGTGGGCGACCCTCAGGTGTTCGCGACTGAATTCGACGCCGACGTCTGTGTGGCGCGCGAAGCGGTTCGGCGCTTCGGGCTGCCCGCCTCGCTCAAGCTCAGCGTACACTCCGGCAGCGACAAATTCTCGCTCTACCCCGCCATCGCGCAGACCTTGGCCCGGCGCCACGCCGGCGTTCACATCAAAACCGCCGGCACCACCTGGCTGGAAGAGCTGATCGGACTGGCCAAATCCGGCGGCGACGGACTTGCCGTCGCAAAAGAGATCTACCGGCTGGCGCTGACACGTTTCGATGAACTGTGCGCACCGTATGCGACCGTGATCGACGTCCAGCGCGCACGGTTGCCGCGGCTTGACGAGGTCGAGGGCTGGAGCGCGGGACGTTTCGCCGCGACGCTCAAACACGTCCCCGGCGATTCTCAGTTCAACTCAGATTTCCGTCAATTCATGCATGTCGCCTTCAAGATCGCCGCCGAACTGGGGCCGCGTTACCTAGATGTGCTGCGCGCCTGTCAACCGGTGGTCGCCAAACATGTCACAGAGAATCTGTACGCGCGCCACCTCCAGCCACTGTTCGGCGCACTACGTCCTCCGCAGTAACATGCGGGCTTGATTCTTAAACTGAAAAAGAAGGGAACGCAGAACGATGAACGGTTCAAACGGATTACGGGCATGGGGCTGGTTCTGGTTCAGCGTGTTGGCACTGGCCGCCACCGCGCACGGTCGCAAACCACTGTCGGTCAGGGTCGCAACGACCCCGGGAGGACCGCAGATCCACGTCGACGGGACCCCGGTGCCGCCACGCTTTTTCTGGGGTTCTGAAAACAGCGGACGCATTCAGGCCGGCGCCGCCTGGTCGGCTTGCCAGTTCGATTTCACACCGGAACTAGACGCGCCAGGCAACGCCACGCTCCATTTCCGTTTTGCTGACACTTCGGGCGATGTCTGGTTCAAAGACCTGCGGATCACTGACACGGCGACCGGTGCTGACGTGCTGCCGACCGGCAGTTTCTCGTCGGAAGAGTCGTTCAAACGCTGCTGGAACGCCTGGCCCCATGGTGCTGAGAACACCGTGGGAACTCTGAGTTTCACCGACCATGCGTTGCGCGTGACGCTGCGCGCGCCTGCTGACGGAGTTAAACCGCCAGACTTTCACCTGCACAGCCAACGCCTGGCCCTTGTCAAGGCCCGCACCTACCGTTGTTCCTTCACGCTGAAAGCCTCGCCGGAGCAGAGCGTGCTGCCCTGCGTGTACCGTGTCGACAACGGACACCACTCGCGCATCGGCGGACCGCTCGGCTCGTTCTACACGCAGATCGCGTTGGCGCGCGACGCCGGCGTCCATCTGGTCTCATTCTCGGCCCCGGCCTGCTGGGCACCGCCGGAACAGGCGCAGGACTGGTCGCCGCTCGACGCCCTGTGCCGCCGCATCATCGCCGTCAACCCCGCCGTCCTGCTGGTGCCTCGCATCAGCGCCAACGCACCCGGTTGGTGGCTGGAGCGCC
>JAGOBZ010000194.1 GCA_017999015.1 Kiritimatiellia bacterium | reverse complement strand
TTGAGATCGTCGAACCACGCCTTGCCGGTCATGCCGCGGCGCACATAGGGCGAAATGCTGACCCTCGTGGCATTCGTCGGAATAACCGGCGTCACGCCATGCATGCGCTGCCAGTTCTTGCTGGTCCCGCGCACCCCCTCGGCATATGCGCCTCCCAGATACCGATTGCCGTCATACCACTCCATGCAGACCGTCGCGCCCGACTCCTCGCCCGAAAGGCCTTCAGTCCGGACCCACACTTCAAAGGCATAGCAACACCCGCGCTGCAGTTCGAGCGATTGCGACGGAACCGCGTAGAAGGCCGGATCGCTGTTCTCAAAAACAAGCCCACGCGAACCCTCCCGACCTACACCGTCGGCGAAACGATAGACGGGTTTATGCTCGCTCCATGCTGCGGTGGCACCGGACGGACCCGTTTCCTCAAAGCCGGGATTGCGCGCCAGATTTTTCTCCTCACCACGACAGATCAAAGCTGCCGCGATTCCCGCCAGCCAAACACTCCGTGTCATGCCTGCCCCCCTCTTTTTTTGGAGTCCCCTACTCCACCGTTACACTCTTGGCGAGATTTCGCGGCTGATCGATTTCACAACCGCGCTCACGTGCCACGTGGTAGGCGAAAAGCTGCAGCGCCACCGCCGTTATCACCGGCGCCGTGTGGGCGCTGGTGCGCGGCAGCCGGATCGCGTGGTCCACCGCCTGGACGGCTTCGTCATCGCCCTCCGTCACCAGCCCGATCACCGGCGCGCGCCGCGCGCGGCACTCCTGCACGTTGCCCAGCGTTTTCTCCTTGCCGGGAATGTCGTTGAGCAGCGCGACCACCGGCAGACGGTCATCAAGCAGCGCGATCGGCCCGTGCTTGAGTTCGGCCGCCTGATATCCTTCGGCATGGATGTAGCTGATTTCTTTGAGTTTGAGCGCGCCTTCCAGCGCCGTCGGATACAGAATGCCGCGCCCGATGAAAAACGCGTTGTCGGCCTTGGCATAGACCTTGGCGATGGCCGCGATCGCGTCATTCTGCGCCAGCACGCGCTCGATCAGCGACGGAATGGCGGCGATCTCCTCGCACAGCGCCAGGCCGGTCTCGCGCGAAAGCCGACGGCACCGCCCGAGTTTGAGCGCCATCATCAGCAGCACCGTCACCTGCGCCGTAAACGCCTTGGTGGACGCCACGCCGATCTCCGGCCCCGCATGCAGATAGACGCCGCGGCCCGACTCGCGCGCGATGGTGGACCCCACCACGTTGCAGAGCCCGGCCACCAGCGCGCCCTTCTGGATGCCTTCGCGCACCGCCGCCAACGTGTCGGCCGTCTCGCCCGACTGGCTGATCGCGACCAGCAGATCGTCAGGCCCCAAAATCGGATTGCAGTAGCGGAATTCCGCCGCCTGTTCGGGGTCGGTCGGCAGATCGGCCAGCCCCTCGAACAGGTATTTGCCCACCATGCCGGCGTGCAGCGACGTGCCGCAGCCCACAATCACCAGCCGGCGTATCGCGGCCAGTTCGCGCGGCGTCAGGTTGAGCCCCGAGAGCACCGCCGTGCCAAGCGAGCGGTCCAGCCGCCCGCGCACCGTGTTCTGCAGGGCGGACGGCTGCTCGAAGATCTCCTTGAGCATGAAATGTTCATACCCGCCCTTTTCCGCCGCGCCGACCTCCCACTCCACGCTGGCGACCGCTCGGTCGACCGACACATTGTCGAGCGTGAACACCTGGGGGCCCTCCGCCGTCACCAGCGCCACGTCGCCGTCCTGCAAATAGATCACCTGCCGCGTGTGCGCGACAATCGCCGACACGTCGCTCGCCACAATGGTTTCGCCATCACCGATACCGATCACCAGCGGACTTCCCTTGCGCGCCACCACCAGCCGGTCGGGGTGGCGTGTCGAAACCACGGCAATCCCGTACGTCCCCTCCACGCGTTTGAGTGCCTGCGACACCGCCGCCAGCAGGTCGCCCGACTCAAACGTCGCGATCAGGTGCGCCAACACCTCGGTGTCGGTCTGCGACACAAACACGCAGCCGCGCGCCTCAAGCTGACGGCGCAGCGAGGCGTAATTCTCGATGATGCCGTTGTGGACCAGCGCCAGACGTCCGCCGTCGGCCAGATGCGGATGCGCGTTCGCCTCGGTCGGCAGGCCGTGCGTCGCCCAGCGCGTGTGCGCAATGCCCGTCCGCACCGCTTCGCGCGTCGCGGCGGGCACACGCTCGGCCAGACACCGCTCGAGCGCGGCCACTTTGCCGGTCTGCTTGACGACCGTCAACCTGCCGTCTGCCAGCAGCGCCACGCCGGCCGAGTCGTATCCCCGGTACTCCAGGCGCCGCAACCCGTTGAGCAAAATTTCCGACGCGCTGCGCCGTCCGATATATCCGACGATCCCACACATAAGCGTTTCCTTTTGAGAGATTGAAAACGCCGGTACAATCTAACGGACGGACGCGTCAGGACGCAATCCTTTTCGAAACGCGCGGCGGAACGCCAGCGGCGAACGGTTATAGAGACTGCGGAACTGACGGTGAAAATAGGAGAGATTGCCATACCCGCACGACAGGGCGATCTCGCTGACAGGCTGATCGGTCTCCAGCAGATTCCGGCAGGCGGCATTCAGCCTCACCTCAGCCAGGAAGCGGGTGAAGGGCCTGCCGGTGTGACGTTTGAAATGGCGCTCGAACGTCGCCTTGCTCAGCCCCGACTCGCGGCGGATCGATTCGAAGGTCAAGTCTTCGTGAAAATGATTAAAAATCCGCTTGATCGCTTTCTGCAGCCCGCGATAGGCGATCTGGCTCTCCGGCGGCGCGAACGTCGTGCTGGCCAGCGCATGCCGGTCGCCTGGCTCCGCCTCTGCCAGCGCGGCCAAGATCCGCATGAAAGCCGCCAGCCGCCGCATGCCGCCGCCGTACTCCGCCGCCTCGTGAAGCGCGGCCGCGACAGCCTGGCCCGCCGCGCCAGAAACCCTCACCCCGCGTCCGGCCTCCTCCCAAAGCGCGCGCAGCGCGGCACTCTCGGGAAACTGCCAGACGGGATGCTCCGCACCTGCCTGGAATTGCAGCGCGAATCCGGCGGAAGCCTGCCGCATATGCCAGAAATGCGGCAGATCCGGCCCGATCAGCACCAGATCCGGCGCCTGAAAGCGCGTCATGGAGTCCCCGATGAACAGCGTTCCCGAACCGCGCTCGACCAGCGTCAGTTCCATCTGAGGATGATGGTGCCACTCGTGGCCCGCGCCGACACACGCCCGGCACGTCCCGTCCGCCGCCAGCAGCGTGATGTCCCGCAGGTTCGTCCGCCAACGCAGCAGCCGGAACGATTCATCCGGCATCAGTTTGACCTGTTCGTCTTTCACCGTGATGCCATCGTACACTTTTTTGATGCAGACGGTAAAGACTGGGCCTCTTCTTTCCTGTATGCTCGCCCCACATTCTTACAAAGGAGTTATCATGCAGGCAAACTTCCGTTTCACTTTCGGCCCTTGGAACATCCACGAGGGCGCCGACCCCTTCGGACCGTCCGTGCGCGACACGCTATCCTTCGCCCAGAAACTGAAAACGTTCAAGCCTTTGGGCTTCGACGGCGTCCAGTTCCACGATGACGACGCCGTGCCCGACATGAACAGCCTCGACGCCGCTGCGATGGTTCAAAAAGCCAACGTGCTGAAGAACATGTTGGACGGCGAGGGGCTGGTCGCCGAGTTCGTGGCCCCCCGCCTCTGGGAAGACCCGCGCACGATCGACGGCGGCTATACCGCCAACGATCCCGCCTGCCGCGCCTACGCCATCGAACGCAGCCTGCGGGCCATCGACATCGCCAATGCGCTGGGCACCAAGCTGATCGTGCTCTGGCTGGCCCGTGAAGGCACCTACGTGCGCGAATCCAAGGACAGCAAACGCTCGGTCGACTATCTTGTCGAAGCCGTCAACCGCATGCTGGCGCACGACTCCGCCATCCGCATCGCGATCGAGCCCAAGCCCAATGAGCCCGTCGATCACGCCTACATCCCCACCACCGGACACGCGATCGCCCTGGGCCACCTCTGCTCTGATCCCGCGCGCGTCGGCGTGAACATCGAAAGCGCGCATGCGATCCTCGCCGGGCTCGATCCCTCGGATGAGATGGGTTTCGCGCTGGCGCACAAGAAACTCTTCTCGGTGCATCTGAACGACCAGAACGGCCTCAAGTTCGACGAGGACCGCAGCTTCGGCAGCATCGACCTGCGGCGCGCGTTCAACCAGGTGCGCATCCTCGACCGCCACGCCTATGGCAGCAACGGAGAATTCGTCGGGCTCGACATCAAAGCCATGCGCACGCAAAAGCTCGGCGCCAGCACCAAACACCTCTCGAACAGCCGCACCGTCTTCCTGAACCTGCTCGAGGTGTCGCGCGGATTGGATCAGAAGACGGTTGACGGACTCATCGCCGAGCGCGATTACGAGGAACTCGACCTGTTGATCATCAACGCGCTGATGGGGAAATGACCCAAAGAAAGGCGGATTGTCATGCAGAGAATGAACAGACGCGGCTTTTTGGCCGTTTCAGGCGCTTCGGCCGCGGCCGCCTTGACCGGCTGTGCGACGGGCGCACCGCGCAAAACGGTACAGGCCGCAACCATCAACCACGCCTGCATCGGTGTGGGCGGCATGATGGGGTCCAATGACCTGAAAAATTTTCTCTCTCATCCGCGTGCGCGCATCGCGGCGATCTGTGACGTGGACGCGAACCATCTCAGCAAAGCGGCGGAACTTGTGCCGGAAGCCCGCCGCTACACCGACTGGCGCGAGATGCTGGCCAAGGAGGGTGATCAGATAGATTCGGTCAACGCCACGGTGCCGGATCACATGCACCTGCCGATCGCGCTCGCGGCCATGCGCGCCGGCAAGCACGTCTACTGCCAGAAGCCGCTCTGCCACGATGTGGCCGAGTGCCGCCTGCTGGCAGAGACCGCCCGTCAAACCGGTGTGGTGACCCAGCTCGGCACCCAGTTTGCCTCCGGCGCGGGCGACCGCATGGCCGTGCAGTGGCTGCGTGAAGGCGTGATCGGCACGGTCAAGAACGTCATCCTCTGCTCCAACCGCCCGGGCGCGATCAACGATTACCGGCTCGTCGGCCCGCGGCCCGCCCAAGGCGAGCCGCCGCCCGCGCATCTGGCGTGGGATCTCTGGCTGGGCACGGCGCCGGCGCGCGATTTCTCGCCGAATATCTATCATCCCGTCAAATGGCGCGCCTGGCAGGATTTCGGCACAGGCTGGTCTGGCGACATCGGCTGTCATATTTTCGACGCGGTCTGGAAAGGCTTGGAGCTGGGTGCGACCGCACCGCTGACCGTGATCGCCGAGGTGCAGGATTCCTGGAAGAACGACGCCGCGCGCCGCAGGGATGTCTGGCCGCAGAGCGACCACGTCACATGGACCTTCCCCGGCAACCGGCACACAGGCGGCAAGACGTTCACCATGGAGTGGTTCGACGGGCTGATCTATCCGCCCGCCGACGTGCAGGCCATGGCGAAAGAGGCAGGGTTCGAAGAGTACCCGGCCGAATCGGCGATGATCATCGGCACGGAAGGTGCGCTGCTGTTGCCCCACACGTCCGGCCCGGTCCTGCTGCCCAAAGGCCGCTTCGCGGGACAACCGAAGCCCAAACTGGACGCGCGCAACCACTACCATCATTTTCTCGACGCCTGTCTGGGCGGCGAGATGTGCGAATCGCACTTCGAACAGGTCGGCCCGATGGCCGAAACCATCCTGCTCGGCACGGTCGCGATCCGCGTGCCCGACACCCTGCTGCAGTGGGACGGCAAACGGATGCGTGTCACGAATTCCGCAGACGCGAACCGCCTGCTGCGGCGCGAATACCGCGCCGGCTGGTAGATCGATCTCGCCGAGGCTGCCATAAAGGCTGTCTGCCGCCAGTCAAACGCAGAACAAAAGTTCTTAGACTATATACGGGCATCAGGCACACGGGAGGGGCAAGCGTCTGCTTGCCCTTGGATGAGCATACTTACCGTCCGGCCCGACGACCTAGGCCCGGACCCATTTCGGCTGCTTGGGGCCGCCCGCGAGTTTCCAGCGAGCCTCGGAGAGAGCCTTTCCTTCTTCGTCCTGATAGCATCGCCCGCCGCCCGAACCGTTGAAAAAGAAACGTACGTGCTCAGTTCAGCATGAATAGCGTGCCTTTGACCGGCGGGACCGTCAGCGCGATGCGGTCGATACCGAAGCCCTCGTAGCCGAAGCCCTCGTTCTGGATGCCGAGGATCTCAACGGTCAGCTC
>JAGOBZ010000193.1 GCA_017999015.1 Kiritimatiellia bacterium | reverse complement strand
CGACGAGGTCGGGCAGCGGGCCAGCAGCGCGGCGTCAAGGCGTGTGCCGGCCTCCTGCGGACTGACTGTGAACGTGAGGTCGGTGAGCATGGGAGAAAGGAGGAAGGAGGAAGGATGAAGGAGGAGGGATTGAGAGTTGAATGTTGAGCGTTCCTGATGCTCAGCGGCGCGGCGGGGAAGGCTGCAACTGCTGCAGGCGTTGCGCGGCGTAGCGGCCTTGGCTGGATGCCGTGCCGCCTTTGCGCACAAAGGCGGAATAGGCCTGCGCGGCCTGCGGCTTCCGGCCCTGCGCCTCGTAGGCGAGTCCTTTGTAAAAGGCGGTCGAGGCGTCGCCCGGCACCTGGTGCTCGAAGGCGTTGAGATGCTGCAGCGCGCCGGCGTAATCCTTGCGCTGCAGCGCGCACTGGGCGAGCACGCTCTGCGCGCGCGCGCCGGCAGGATGGAGGCGCGCGGCCAGCGCGGCGACCTGCTGCGCGGCGGCGGGATTGCCGGCCTTCTGGTGGGCCTGCGCCACCAGCATCAGGCCGACGTAATCGTTGGGCGCGAGGCGCAGGCCCTGCTCGGCGGAGGCTTTCGCTGCAACGTACTGCTTCTGGGCGAGCTGCGCTTCGGCGGCCGCGAAGCTCTTGAACGCCTCTTTGTTCTTGCGGATCGCGGCGGTCGCGGCGAGGTAGGCGTCACGGTTCACGACGCCGCTGTTCTTGCCGGCGTACTGTGCGCGCGCGCGTTCCTGAGCCGTCTGCAGACGCTCGGTACTCATCGGGTGCGTGGAGAACATCTGCTGCAGCGCAGAGGGGTTGGCGCCGCTGAGCCGCACCAGCAGCCGCTGCAGATCGACCATGCCTTGCGGATCATATCCGGCGCGCACCATGTAGAGCATGCCGCCCTCGTCGGCCTCGCGCTCCTGCGCGCGGCTGTAACTGGCCAGCACCACGGCGCTGCCGAGCTGTCCGGCCGTGCCCGCGAGATCGGCCCACGAGCTGCCCTGGCTGGCGAGATAACTCTGCGTGCCGGAGACCAGCATGTCGTAGACGGTGCTCTTGCTCATGGCCGAGGCCGTGTGGCCGCAGTTGACGTGGGCGATCTCGTGGCCCAGCACTGCGGCGAGCTGCGCCTCGTTCTCCAGCTCGGCCAGCATGCCGCGCGTGATGGCGATCGTGCCGTCCGGGAAGGCGTAGGCGTTGACGTAGACCGCGTTGACCACATGGAAGTTGAAGGGCATGTCCGGAAAGACGGTGTCGGCCGGCGTGAGGGTGGCGACCAGCCTGCGCCCGATCTGATTGACATAGGCGTTGGCCTGCGCGTCGCTCGATTCGCCGTAGTCCGCTGAGAACTGCGACGGCACCGCCTGCTTGGCGAGGGTGACGAGCTGGCTCTTGCCGCTCTCGCCCTGAAGCAGGCTGAACTGCTGTTTGCCGGTGATGGGATTCGTGACGCAGCCGGCCAGCAGAAATACGGACAGGACAGAAACCAACACAAACGCAAGGTCATTGAATTTCATAACATCTCCTTAACAGCACGGTAATCGGCAAGGGGTATGCGAGACGAACGCATGTTCGCTGCGAAGCCACTTTGGAGTGCGGCGGCTTGCCGCCGCTTTGGAAAGCGGGAGCAAGCTCCCGCACTCCACACCGCCTGTACCGCTGAAGCGGGCGCGGACGCCCGCGCTTCTGACTCGGCTGCTCTCCTTTTCTCCAGACACGCATAAACTTCGCGCCTCCTTGCCGCTTCCCTATAACTTGAGAGTTGAGCGTTGAGAGTTGAACGTTGAAAGTTATCCCATTGTTTGTTCCCGCATTGCGGGCGGCTGGCTAACCGATACCTACAGCACACTGCGGAAACGGTCGCCCGGCTCCATGGGGTGGCCGTTCAAAAACGATTTGCCGTCCATGCGGCGGCTGCCGTCGGGCTGCACGGCCGTCAGGCAGAGCAGGCCGTCACCGGTGGTGACGAGCGGACCGACCGGCGTGATCAGGCAGACCGTGCCGGGCATGGCCTGCTCGTAGCCGGACACGCTTTCGCGCACGACTTCGGCCTGCAGGATCTTGATGCGTTCGGGGACCGCCTCTTTTTCCGCGCGCGCCGGCAGGAAGGTGAAGGCGCCGGGCCACGGCTCGAAGGCGCGGGTGCGCCGCTCGATCAGCGAGGCCGGCAGCGACCAGTCGATCTGGCCGTCGGCCTTCTGCATCTTGGGGGCGTAGGTGGCCTGCGCGTGGTCTTGCGGTTCGCGCGGCAGCGAACCGGCGATCATCAGGCGCAGCGCCTTGACCATCGTGACGGCGCCGAGAATCGCAAGGCGCTCCATCAGGGTGACCGCCGTGTCGTCCGAACAGATCGGCTCGATCGCCTTGAGCAGCATGTCGCCGTCATCCATGCCGGCCGCCATCTGCATGACGGTCACGCCGGTGACCTCGTCGCCCGAGGCGATGGCCGCCTGGACCGGTGCTGCCCCGCGGTATTTGGGCAGCAGCGAAAAGTGGCCGTTGATGCAGCCGCGCGGCGGCAGTGCCAACAGCCGCCGGCCGAGAAATTGGCCGAAGGCGACCACGATGATCACGTCGGGCTTGAGCTGCTCAAGCTGCTCCAGGACCTCGGGTGCGTTCACTTTCTCCGGCGAGATGATCGGGGAGACGTGTTTCTCGACCGCAAACGCCTTACAGGGGCAGGGCGTGAAGCGTTGCCGCCGGCCCGAGGGACGGTCCGGCTGGGTCACGACGCCGACCACGTTCACCTGCGGCGCGCGCAGCAGCGCGCGCAGGGTGACCGCCGACGCGTCCGAAGATCCCATGAAGACAATACGCATGCACGATATCCTGTTGCTCAAGACGTTTTTTATAGATTACCACATCGCGCGCGCCGGGACGCACACAATTTTTCACAGGCCGGGAATTTCCGCGCGCAGCGCGGCGAGGATGCGGCCGGAGAGAGCGGACTGGTTGAGCGTGTAGAGATGAATGCCCGGCGCGCCGCGCGCCAGCAGGTCGCGGCACTGCGCGAGCGCGAAGCGGAAGCCGGCCTCCTCGACATCCTCGGCCGCGGCCGCCTGGCGCAGCGAGTCCGGGATCGAACAGCCGGAGAGCGCGACAAAACGTTCGATCTGCCGGGCCGAGCTGAGCGGCATGATGCCGGGCAGCAGCGGGATCGTGACACCCGCCGCGCGCGCTTGCGCGATAAAGTCGTGGTAGACCGCGTTGTCGAAAAAGAGCTGCGTGACCGCGAAGTCCGCGCCGTTCTCCTGCTTGCATTTGAGGAAGGCGATGTCGCGCGCCGGCGTGCGCGGCTGGCCCTCCGCAAAGGACTCGGGGTGGCCTTCCGGATAGGCGGCGCAGCCGATCTTGAACTGCGGCCAGCCGTCGCGGATGAAACCGATCAGGTCGCTGGCGTGGGAAAATCCGTACGGATGCGGGCGGAAGCTGCTCTCGCCCTGCGGCGGGTCGCCGCGCAAGGCCATGATGGCCGGCACGTTTTTGGCGGCCAGCCGGTCGAGGATCTTCGAGAGGTCCACCTGCGAGTGGCCGAGACAGGTGAGGTGCGCCATGGCGTGCAGCGCCAGGTTGTTCTGCAGCGACGCCACCAGGTCTACCGTATTCTCGCGCGTGCTGCCGCCGGCCCCGTAAGTCACCGAAACGAAATCCACGTCCAGGCGCGCGGTCTCGGCCAGCGTCGCATACAGCCGCGCCCAGCCCTCCGGCGTCTTGGGCGGAAAGAATTCAAACGAGACCGTCGGGCGGCCGCTCTGGAGTTTTTCGAAAAAGGTCATGAAGGTGCGAGAGTATACGCCAACGGCTGGATGTGGTAAAGTCGAAGCGATATGAACCACACACCTGCACCGGGCAGTTTTCAGTTGAAATGGGCCGGCGATCTTTTTGAGGTGACGCTGCGGCTCGACCGGCCCCGGCCGGGACGCGCCGTCTTCCGCACCAACCTCGGCATGGCGCACGTGCGGCGACGGGAATTGATCGACAGCACCGAGTCGGGCGAGCCGGTGCTGGCGCGCGACTGGCACGACATCCCGATGCCCGCGTGCGAGCCCGGGGTTTTCCGCGTGCGCGTTCCGCTGACCGAAGTCGGCGTCTTCGAAGGCAAGGCCTGTTTCTTTGCCCAGGGCTCGCCGGTGCCGGAGTGGCCGGAGGGCGGCAACCTGCGTATCAAGGTCGGCCCCGCCCACACCGCCTGCGCCAACACCGTGTACACCGCCTTCGTGCGCCAGTTCGGCGCGGCGCTGCAACGCAACCCGCGCACGCCGGAACTCGGCGCGCACGAGGCGGCGCTCGACCGGCAGGGCTACACCGTGATCCCGCCTTCCGGGACCTTCCGCGACCTGATCCGGCAGCTCGACACCATCATGGGCCGCCTGCGTTTCCGCATTGTCCAGCTCCTGCCGGTGCATCCGGTGCCGACCACCTACGGCCGCATGGGCCGCTACGGATCGGCCTTCGCGGCGCTGGATTTCCTTTCGGTCGATCCCGCGCTGGCAGAGTTCGACACGCGCGCCACGCCGCTCGAGCAGTTCCGCGAGCTGATCGATGCGGTGCACAGCCGCGGCGGCAGCCTCTTCATGGATCTGCCCGCCAACCACACCGGCTGGGCCGCGACGCTGCACACCCACCATCCGGACTGGTACCGGCGCCGGCCCGACGGCGAGTTTGTCTCGCCGGGCGCGTGGGGCGTGACCTGGGCCGACCTGGTGGAATTGGATTACCGCGACCCGCGGCTGCGCGCCTACATGGCCAAAGTCTTTCTCTTCTGGTGCAGCCAGGGCGTGGACGGCTTCCGCTGCGATGCCGGCTACATGA
Organism: Kiritimatiellia bacterium; assembly: GCA_017999015.1. Lineage (GTDB taxonomy): Bacteria > Verrucomicrobiota > Kiritimatiellia > RFP12 > UBA1067 > DUPH01. The sequence goes on along the minus strand of JAGOBZ010000193.1, from coordinate 1,479 downwards.
TTCCGGCCGAGACCTGGACCTACATCGTGGCCCGTGTGCGCGAAGAGTTCCCCGACACCGTCTTCCTGCTGGAAGGACTGGGCGGCAAGGTGGAGGTGACCGAGGCGCTGCTCACCGAGGCCAATCTGGACTGGGCCTACTCCGAGCTGTTCCAGACCGAGGACCGCGGCGCGCTGGAGTGGTACCTGCCGCGCGCGATTCCGCTGGCGGAGCGTTGCGGCCCGCTGATCCACTTCGCCGAAACGCATGACAACAACCGCTTGGCCGCTCGCGGCGAGTGCTATGCGCGCATGCGCGTGGCGCTGTCGGCCCTGCTCTCGCACCAAGGCGCGTTCGGCATCACGGCGGGCGTCGAGTGGTTCGCCGCAGAAAAGGTGGATGTGCACGGCGCCGCGGCGCTCAACTGGGACGCGCCGCGCAACCAAGTGGCCGAGATCGCGCGCCTGAATGCCTTGCTGGCGACGCATCCGGCCTTCGGCCCCGGCACGCGCCTGCGGCCGGTGCAGCGCGGCGACGGACCGGTCCTGGCTGTGCTGCGTGACGTCGAAGCAGATGCTGGGGGCAGCGGAAACGCGGTGCTGGTGCTGGTCAATCTCGACTGCGCGCACGCGCACACTGTGCACTGGGACGACGCGGCCTTCCACGGCGCAGTGGCGTGGGATCTCCTCACCGGCGAAGCCTTTGCGCTCAAGGCCGGCGCAGGCCTTGCGCTGGCGCCGGGCCGCGCCTGCTGCCTGACGCTGTGTTCCGAGGATATCCACGCGGCCGACCCCGAGGCGGCCGGCGAACCCGCCGCCGTGACGCGGCGGCGGCGGAACCTCATGGCGCTGCGGGTACGGCTGCAGCTCATGGCGGCGGACAACGGCGACGGCGCGCGCTTCGCCTGCGCCTGCGAGCCCGACGCGCTGGGCGCGGCGATGACGGCCGATCCCGACGCCTTCTGCGCCAGCGCGACGGACGGGCTGCCACGCCGCACGGTGTGGCGCTGGCCCGAGGATCAGCGCCGGCAGGTGATGGTGCCCGAGGGCCACGTGCTGCTGGTGCAGGCTGCGTCGCCCTTCCGCGCTGAACTGAAAAGCGGGCGGCGCACGCAGGCGCTTGAGCGCGCGGTGCGGCTGGACGACGGCACGTGGGGCGCGTTTCTGACGGTGCCGCCGTATGACGCGGCGCTGGACGGCACGCGCGCCGAACGGCGCACACTGGTGACGACGGTCTTCGCGGACGAAGGCGTGCGGCGCGCCGTCTCCGATCTGCTGGTGCTGCCGCCCGCCGGCGCGGCACGGGCGGTGTCGCGCGTCGGCGGCGTGCGCGTGCGCAACGAGCCGGACCTCTGCGCGGTGCTGTCTAACGGCGCGGGCGCCATGGCGCAGGCGCGCGCCGCGTGGGGCGTGCTGCGCAGCCAGTACGATTGCCTGCTGGCCGCCAATTCCGATCCGCGCGTGCCGGCCGACAAAATGGTCTTCTGGACGCGCTGTCGCA
>JAGOBZ010000192.1 GCA_017999015.1 Kiritimatiellia bacterium | reverse complement strand
GAGGAGACCCCCATGGCTGCTATCACTGTAGCGCTCATCAATGAACTGCGCCAGCTCACCAATGCCGGCATGATGGACTGCAAGAAAGCGCTGATCGATACCGACGGAGACACGGAAGCCGCGGTCAAGATCCTGCGCGAGAAGGGCCTGGCCATTCAGGTCAAGCGCGCCGACAAAGAGTCCAAGGAAGGCATCATCAACGCCGTTGCCGCCGCCGATGGCAAGACTTTCGCGATGACGGAGGTCAACACCGAGACCGATTTCGTCGCCAAAACCGATAATTTCAAGGCCTTTGCGGCACTGGTCACCCGGACGGCGCTTGAGACCGGCAAGACCTGCCCGGAGGAACTGGGCGCGGCGCTGAAGGACCCGCTCATGACGATCGTCTCGCAGACCGGCGAGAACGTCAAGATCCGCCGTGCGGCTCATTATGTCCGGGCGGACAACGCTCTGATCGAATCCTACATCCACATGGGCGGCAAAGTCGGTGTGCTCGTGGAGCTGGCCGCCGGCAAACCGGAAACGCTGGCGACCGAGGCGTTCAAAGAATTGGTGCACGATCTTGCCCTTCAAATCGCCGCTGCGGCGCCGCGTTATCTGGTCTCCGCCGAGGTCCCGGCTGAGGCGATCGAGAACGAAAAGGAGATCGCGCGCAACAGTGACCGTTTCAAAGGCAAGCCGGCGAACATCGTGGAGAACGCCCTCAAGGGTATCGTCAACAAGTTCTACTCCGAAGTCTGCCTGGTCAACCAGCCGTTTGTCAAAGAGCCCAAACAGTCCATCACGGATGTCGTGAAGGCGTGCGAAAAGGCCACCGGCGACGCGATCACCATTACGCGCTTCGTGCGGTTCCAGCTCGGCGCGGCGTAAAGCCTGTTGCGTCCGGCAAAATCATCGCCATAAAGGCCAGCAGTTTTGCTGGCCTTTTTTAAAGTTCAATACTCTACTAAATCCATGGATTAAAAAATGTAACGCTTGTTTCCATGCTTGTCACCGCTGCGAAAAAGCATTAAGATCTCCAACGTCTTGGTCTATGTATATGGTGGTGCCCATAACGTCTTTTTTTGAAGCAAAACGTTCCCGCCCTAACGCCTGGAGGGTGTCATGAAAATCAAGTCCCCCCTTTTGTTGAATGGCTGCATGGGATTCTTGTTCGCCGTGTCTGTCCGCGCCGCAACGAACTATGTGGATGCGGTCAACGGCTCCGACGCCCATGACGGCTTGACCGCCGGCACGCCCAAACGAACGCTGCAAGCGGCTGTAGACGCCGCAAGTGAAGGGGATATCGTGCTGGCCGCGCCTGGCCTGTATGCGGAAGGCGGACGTCCTGAAGGCCCCGCCGGCGAAGGATATGACAGCCTCACCAACCGCGTGATTATTGACAAGGCGCTCACGTTGCTCGCAGCCGCAGGCCCTGCCCAGACGTTCATCGTCGGCGCGCCAAGCGCCGGCATTCACGGCTTGGGGCCGGATGCCGTTCGTTGCGTGCGGGCCACCTTCGCGGGCACGCTGATCGCGGGGTTCACCCTGACAAATGGACATACCGCCGCGAACGAATGGAACGTGGACAGCATGGGTGGCGGTGCGTATCTGGGAAACGAGAACATTGTCCTTTCGAATTGCGTGGTGGCCGGCAATGCCGCAAACAACGGCGGGGGCACCTGTTACGGGCAACTGAACGAGTGCCGGATCATAGGCAACCGTGCCGCGTCAGAGGGCGGCGGCGCAATGAGTTCCACGCGCCACGACAACTGTGTCTTTATCAACAACACAGCCCGCTTTGGCGGTGGCGCATCCTCGTGTAACCTGTATCACTGCACGCTTGTCGGCAACACTGCGTCCGAGCAGGGTGGCGGTGCGGCATGGTGTTCATTGTACAACTCGATCGCATACTACAACGATGCCCCGCAAACCCCTAACACACTGTGGGGATCGATCGGATACTCTTGCGTGACCCCTGCGCCTCAGGATGCGATGGCCGTCATCACGACCGATCCGCGCTTTGCCGACACGAACGGCTGGGCCGACCTGCGGCTGACTCTACACTCGCTCTGCATCAACGGCGGCAGCGCCGACTATTCTGCAAGCGCAACGGACCTTGACGGACAGCCACGCATCTCTGGTGTTTTGCCAGACATGGGGGCTTATGAGTGGCAAGGGGATGTGCTGCCGATCGTGTCGTTCAGCGATGCGGCTTCCGAGCAGATTGAATCCGACGGCGCGCCGCAACTCGCCGTCACGCTTTCTGAACCGCCCGACGCAACAACCGCCTTTGCGCTGGTGTTCGGCGGCTCGGCGACGCGCGGCATCGATTATACCGCAATCCCCGACACGTTGGTCTTTGAGCCCGGCGTGACGGAAACGAACGTTTACGTCACTCTCATAGAGGACGCTGACCCCGAGTATCCCGAAACCATCACCGTCTCCCTCGCCCCCACCAATACCTATCGTGCGAACGTGGCCTCCCACACGCTCACCCTGATCGACAACGACGGCATGCCTGAAATCACCCAACTCCAGATTAATCAGGGTGCCGGCGGCACCGCCAACCGCGAGGTTCAGCTTACTGTACTTAGCATCAACGAGCCGACCGAATATGCGGTCGGCGAAGATGCGTCGTTCTCCAATGCCACATGGAACACGCTGCCTGAAGGGACGATCACATATACGCTTTCGGAGGGCTTCGGAGCAAAAACGGTCTGGGTCAAGCTCCGTAAGCCGTACGGCGAAGGATACATTGTTTCGCTTCCCGCATCAGGTGCCATTTATCTGGGTCCGACGCTGGACATCGCCATCGACCAGCCCGGAGCGGACATCGATACCGGCATCATGATGTCTGGCTTTGGCACGATCGGATCGCGTGTGCCGCTATCGCGCACGCCATCCGACACCGAGGAGTCGCCCGGCTGGTTCGGCATCCTAGACGAGGAGGCTCTCAACGGCTCGCTGGCGCGAAGCGCCGTTCCATTGGCCGGCAGCTCAAGCATCGACTCCTGGCTGTCCCTTTTGGCCACACCGACCGTGCCGAGCCGGCTCACCTTCACCTACGAAAACGTCGGCAACGCGAACCTCAATTTTTACACCAATAACTCTTATGTCTCCTTCGACGCATGGGATCCCGGCCCGCACACTTTCATGTGCGACATTGAACCCGGGGCTCATGTGCTGCGATGGGAAGCCAACGGAAATGGGTACGGCGGACAAACACCCGGCTATTCAACCCTCGATGCGGTTTCATTGGAAGCCCTGCCGCCGCGCGTGTGGTTCCTGACGCCCACGCAGACCGTTGCGGAAAGTGCCGGCGCCGTGCCCGTGGATCTTGCCCTCGAGTGGCCCTGCGGCACGCCGGTCAACGTGTCCTACCTGCAAAGCGGCAATGCTACGGCCGGAGCGGATTACAGCGTCAGTCCCGCAGGGACCGTGACCTTTGCGCCGGGGCAAACCCGAACCAACTTCACGGTGACCGTCATCAACGACTCCGCGGCAGAACCCGGCGAATTCGTGCTTTTTACCCTCAGCGACGGCGACGGTTACCGCCAGGGCGTGCCGAACCAGCATGCTCTCACGATCCTTGCTAATGACGGGATCATCGAGTTGCTGCAGGTGATCCTTGAAAACGGCGCCGCGCAGACCACCAACCAAACCGTCCAACTCCTGGCGGTCTGCTCAGAGTCCCCGACCGACCTGCTGCTCTCGGAATCCCCTGATTTCACCGACGCTTCTTGGCAAAGCTACGCCGATCCCGTCGCTTTCGCGCTCTCTGACGGGTATGGCGTAAAAACAGTCTATGTCAAGGCACGGCTAGCCCTCGACGGAGGCGGCTGGAGCGAAACCGGTGTCGGGTCAGCTACAATCGAGCGCGTCGCGTGCACCTTGCAGGACGCTTTGGACACGGACATCGCCGTCACGTCCGGACCGGATGCCGCCTGGTTCGGCCAGCAGACGGTCGCGCATGACGGCAGCGATGCGGCCCAGAGCGGCCCGCTGCCCGCCTATTCCTATGCCGAATCGGTCATGACCACGACGGTGCAAGGCCCGGTCAAGCTCAGTTTCTGGTGGCGCGTCGAGGCCTATTACAACAGTTATCTCTCCCTCAATGTCGACGGCACCCCGGTTTCTTGGCTGTATGGAACCACAGACTGGACGTACCTGACCTACCGCATTCCCGAAGGCGAGCACACCCTCACTTGGCGGTTTTACCAGTACTACTACCAGACAGGCGCCAATTGCGGCTGGGTTGACCAACTCACCGTCCAACCCGACTGGCCGTCAGCCACTTTCCTGACCGACGCACAGACGGTTGAAGAATCGGCGGGGATGCTCCTGATCCCGCTCGAACTCGACCGTGCGGAGACCACACCTGTGGTTGTTCCGTTCACGCTCGGCGGCACGGCTACACCTGGTACGGATTACACGTGCGAGCCTTCGGGCAGCGTGACCTTCGCGCCCGGTCAAACCTGGACCAACCTGCTCGTCACGCTGACCGATGACACGCTGCCGGAACGCGGCGAAACCATCCTGCTCACCCTCAATCCGGAAAGCGGCGCCCTAGCCGGCGCGATACCCGCGCACACGGTTCATATCCTGTATAACGACGGTGCTCCGGCCATTTTGGCTCTGTCACAGCAGAATGGCGCCACATGGGCCACCAACCGGCTGGTGACGCTGAGCGTCATCTGTGACGGAACCCCCACCGAAATCAGGATCAGCGAAGACCCGCTCTTCAACGGTGCCGACTGGCAGCCCTTCAGCGCGACACCTTCTTTCCTGCTTTCAGAGGGAGCCGGCAATAAAACGATCTGGGCCGAAGTGCGCATGCCGCTGGAAGGCGGCGGGCACATCGCCTCCGACCCGTTCTCTCTAAACCTTGACGTGCGTCCCGATCTGGCCACCGCTTTGAATGTCACGGAGGGACAAGTCGCCAGCCCCGGCGCCAGCCCCTGGTTCGGACAAACAACCGTCTCGCGCGACGGCGCCGCCGCGCAGAGCGGCGCGATCGGAAACAACGGACTGACCGCCTGCTCGCTGACCCTTGAAGGCGAGGGTACGGTGGGTTTCTGGTGGAAAGTTTCCTCAGAGCAGGGCTGGGATTACCTCCGTTTTTATGCGGATGCCTCACTGATGGCCTCTATATCCGGCACCTCCGGCGACTGGGCATACCTTACGCACACCTTTTCCGGTGCAGGCACGCACACGCTTGAGTGGACTTACAGCAAGGACGGCAGCGCCTCCAACGGCAGCGACTGCGGCTGGGTCGACCAGGTTGACCTTTCCGGCTGGACGTTTGGTAAAGTCGCGACCCCGACCTTCCTGCCGCCGGACGGCACGCTCTTTGACGCGACCCTCGCCGTGACCGTTTCCTGCGCCACCGCCGGCGCCGAAATCCGCTATACCCTTGACGGCTCTGAGCCCACGGCCGCCAGCACGCTCTACACCGCTCCAATCACCCTGTCGGCCACCACCACGATCCGCGCGCGCGCCTCCAAAACCGGGCGCGCCGACAGCGATCTCGCGCAGGCGACCTACAGCAAGAGTATCGCGCCGCCGTCCTATCTGCCGATCCCAGGCACCGTGTTTTCAGAGCCGTTCGCGGTCACCATCACGAATGACGCCGCCGGTGCGGACATCCGCTTCACCACCAACGGTGTGGACCCGGATATCTCTTCTCAACTCTACACGGCGCCCGTCACCGTCACGACCACGACCACCTTCCGCGCACGGGCTTTTCTGGACGGGTACGACCCCAGCGCGGTTGCTGAAGCCACGTACGTGTTGTCCGATATTCCGGCGACCCTGGATACCGGACCGCTCGTGGTGAGCCAGTCTGAAAACGCGCCGTGGTTCGCCCAGTCCGCCATCACGTTCGACGGTGTCGACGCAATGCGCAGCGGGGCTATCGGACATTCGGGTAATTCCTGGATGGAAGTGGTGCTGACAGGTCCCGCCAAAGTCTCTTTCCGCTGGAAGGTGTCGTCGGAAAACAGTTATGACTGGCTGACGTTCACCACAAACGGCGTGCAGCACAGCCGCATCTCAGGCCAGACGGAATGGGCGCAGGTCTCCTTCGCGCTGACCCAGCCAGGCGACGTCGTCCTGCGCTGGACCTACAGCAAGGACGGCTCAGGCGTCGTGGGCGAAGATGCCGCGTTCTTGGATACGCTCAGCATCCTTGAGCCGAACCAGCGCACCGCCGCTCTAACGATATCCGGCGCATTTGCACATGAGGCGGACGGCACACGGGAGGTGACGGCGTGGCTGGACGAAGCAGCACCGGCGGACCTCTATGTCCCCTACTCTCTTTCCG
>JAGOBZ010000191.1 GCA_017999015.1 Kiritimatiellia bacterium | reverse complement strand
AGCTTCCACACTCCACAAACCGGTCGCAGCCCATCGTCCGTCTCCCCGCCGCCGCCCTCGTCCGACAGTGCTTCGCATCAAACACGCGCTCGACTCGCGTCTGCCACACGACGACGTCATGAACAACGCTTCGCTTGTCCCCGCATTTCAAATCATATGCGCCGTGCTGCGTCGGCCAGCAGGCTGAAGGCTTTGTCTGGCCCCGCCTCCTGCAGCCGTGCGGCATCCGGTTCGGTCAAGGCCGGCAGGGTGCCGACCGCCGCATAGAAGGCGTTGCGACGCGCGATGTTTGGGAACTCCGCCGCGGCGCGCGCGCCGAGGTAGGGCGCACCGGCGTATCGGGCCAGCACGCTCTGGCCGACCATGACTTGCATGCCCTGCACAAAGACGGGGGCATACCGGTTGAGCACGGGACCGGCCAACTCATCGACAAACGGCAGTCCGCCTTTGTTCATCTCAGTGCCGATATTAACCGGCAGGTCGCGCACGACGCAGCCGGCGATGATCTCGGCGAGCTTGGCCTGTTTGACGGCCGCCTCGTCGGAACGCTTGAGGTTCCAGTTGCGATCCGGGATGATGTTGAGTGCGGCGCAGCCTTTGGCAGTCATGAGGTCCAGCAGCCGGCCGGCGTCTGCCTCGCCGCCGCTGGTGCCGTCCAGCCAGGCGATGGTGGGGATGGCGTCACACGCCTTCACCCAGCGCGTGAAGTCGTCGGCCAGCGGAAAGGTCTTTTCATCCGGCTGGACGTAGCCGATTCCACCGCGTTTGGCGAGCGCGTTGCGGATCAGATCCTCGAGTTTCGGCAGGGCCGCCTCAAGCGCGGGGTAAGCGGCGGCGTCGCAGGCGAGCAGCGGCGCCCAGAAGGCCGCGCGCGCCGCGGAGTCGGCAAACGCCCTTTCGGCCTGAATGCGGTAGGCGCGCACGATGTGGCGCTCAGTAGCGACGCCCTTAGGGGTCAGCGGCAGCACGTCGCGCGCGTAGTTGATCGCGATCGCGGGCAGCGCGGCGTTGACGCGGGCGATCAGCGCGAGATTGCGTTCTTGCGCGCCCTGGCGGAGCGCGGCCAGAGTCGCGGCCTGCGGCGTGCCGGCGACAGGCTCGCGGGCGAAGCCACAACCCATGATGTAGGTCACGCCCGGCTCGCCCGGCGAGCTGATGTCGCTGTCGGCCAGCTCCGGCACATAGGCGCGGGTCTCCAGATGAACGGCGGCGCGCAGCGCAAGCAGGCGGCCGGCGGTGAGGAACTCCTCAAGTCCGTCGAGCACGTCGAAATCGCACAGCGCCGCAGCGCACAGGCCGCGCGACCGGCATTCGTACGCCACGCGCGACGGCGACCAGCCGTCGGCGTTGTACGAAAAGAACGAATGGCAGTGCATGTTGAAGTTTGCGCCGGGCTCGGGGAACGAGCCGGCGACGAGCGCGTTGAGCGCGGCAGTGCGCGTTTCAGGTGAAAAACTGTCCAGCGCGGCGATTTTTTCAGCGGTCATGGGGCTCCCTCAACAGGCCTGCTTACAGGCGCTTAACATTACGCCGTGCGGGCGCGGTCGTTGTACTCGCCGGTCCGCGTGTCGATGCGGATCACGTCACCTTCGTTGATGAAGAGCGGGACGGCCAACTCGTATCCGCCTTCGACGGTGGCGGGCTTGGTGACCTTGCCTGCGGCGGTGTTGCCTTTGGCGCCCACGTCGCATTTAATCACGGTGCGCTCGACCAGATTCGGCAGCTCGAGATCGATCACCTTGTCGTTGAAGAAGAGGGCGTCGACCGGCATATCGTCCATCAGGAAGTACTTGTTGCGCCCGAGCACCGCCTCACTGATCGTCAGCTCTTCAAAGTTCTCGTCTTGAAACACATATTGGCCGCCATTTTCGTACGAGAAGCGCACCTGCTTTTGGATCAGCTCCGGTTTTTCGAACTTGTCGTTCGAACGGAAGCTTTTGCTCATGGTTGTGCCGGTCAGCATGTTCTTCAGCTTGCAGTTGTAGATGGCCTGCCCTTTACCGGGCTTACTGAAGTCAAATTCCGTGACCAGCCACGGCTGGCCGTCGTCCAACTGAATTTTTGCACCTTTGCGCAGATCGGATACGTCAAGCATAGTCATCCTCTTGGGTTTGAATGGGTTTCATGTTACAGAGGTGCCCCGCTGCCTGTCAAGTTGCGCGACAAGGGAAGGAAGGAGGATGTGCGATTCAACTTTGTTGAAACCGCCCCCGAAGGAGGAGTTAGGAGTTAGGAGTTAGGAGTTTTAATACCTTGGAGACAAGGAGGTTAAAAGATTCAACAAAGGGGGGTTGCGTGTGTTTTCATGATGAAGACAAAAATTCCCGCGCCCAGATCGAGACTGGCCAGCAGCTCAAACTCAATGGCACGCCCTGCTTTTGTGGGGTGGTTTCGCATTCAATTCCTAAATCCTAAATCCTAACTCCTTGGGTGCGATGGATTGACTTTGCCAGGGGTGTCTGCGACAATGCGGATGCGAGTGTAGATCCGGTACAAGTGAGACGTTACGATGAGACGAATAGATTTATCAGGCGACTGGAGTGTACGAAAAGAAGGAGCGAAGAAAAGCCTGCCGGCACAGGTGCCGGGCTGTGTACATGCTGACCTTCTGGCTGTGCAAGAGATTGAAGACCCGATTTCAGGTAGAGCGCTTGAGCGCCTGTCGGGCTTATGCGAAAGCGCGTGGGTTTACGAAAAGGTTTTTGTGTCCGAAGATTTTTCGGGTTTCGACAGCGTGGTGCTGCGGTTAGACGGACTTGACGGGCACTCGGTCGTGTCGCTTAACGACACAGAACTTGGATGTTCGACGAGCGCTTTCGAAGCGCTGGAGTGCGATGTGAAGGCGCTCATCAAGCCCGGGAAGAACAAGCTGGCCGTGGTGTTCGCGGCCGCAGCCACCGCATCCGACCACCGCGCCGGCCGACTCCCGCGCCGTCAGGCGTCGTCGTCGCTCGGCCTTTGGCAGCCCAAATCGGAAACGGTTGGACTCTGCCGCGGCGTGTCGGTGTTGGCGTTCTCTCATGTGCGCGTGCGTCAGGTGGTCATCCTCCAAGATCATTCAGTTGCAGGGGTGGTCGGCTTGACTGTGGAGGTGGACGCAGAGCGCTTCCGCCCCGAGATGCATCTCGAGGTTTTGGTCCGTGTCTGTTACAAGGGCAATATTCTCCATGAGGCGCGCGGCATTCTGAACGCGGATCATTTGTCGCTGAACCTTTTGGTCAAGAACCCTCAGCTTTGGTGGCCGGCCGGCATGGGGGAGCAGCCTCTGTACGAGGTCACGGTTGACGTGCTGACGGGGCGCACATGCCACGAGCATATCGCGCGGCGCATCGGGCTGCGAGATTTCCGCATGGAAGAAACCCATGTGCCGGGACAGCTTTCGCGGCGTTTTTTCATCAACGGGCTGCCGATGTTTCTGAAGGGCGCGAGCTGGATGCCGGCCGACCTCTATGTCGCGCGCCTGACGCGCGTGGAGTATGCGCGCCTCGTTAAGGCTGCGGCGGTCGCCAATATGAACTGCCTGCGCGTTTGGGGAGGCGGCGTATACGAGAATGAAGCCTTTTACGATCTGTGTGACGAGTACGGAATCTGCGTGTGGCAAGACATGATGTTTTGCGAGGCGCAGTCGGGAGCGCCGGACGGGGCGGCGATCGCGGACTGCGCGCGTGAGGTCGCTGGCGCGATCCGGCGGCTGCGCCACCATCCCTGTGTGGTGATGTGGTGCTGCGGGGATGGCGGCGGACGCGGCGTGCATGCCGCGTATGTTGCGGCCGTCGATGAAGCCGTGCGGCGTGAAGATCCCGGCCGGCCGTGTTTGCCGCCGATGGCGCATGATCCGTTTTCTTTAGGCGGGAGTCCGAGTTTTCAGAGTCTGCCCGCTTTCCCTGAGCCGCGCGCGGCGGCCGCCTACCTCGCCGAGTCCGAACGCAATGTGTCGCACCCTGCCTGTTTGTTTCACATGTCGCCTGCAGACGGCGCCAAACGCATTTTCGCTGCCTGCGTGGATGAGTTCATGATGCCGTTCGGGTTTGAAAACACGTTGTGGTTGAGCCAGATCCAGCAGGCGCTGGCCGTCAAACAGCAGATCATGCTCGGGCGATGCGAGGCGGCCGACGGACAGGGAGGAGCGATTTTCTGGCACTTCAATGACTGCTGGCCCATGGCGAGCTGCTCGTCGGTGGATGCCGACGGCCGGTGGAAAGCCCTTCACTTTGTGGCGCGTCGCTTCTTCGCTCCGTTGGCCCTTGCGGACCGCCGTCAGGGGGCGGCGGTGGAGGTTTTTGTCTTCAATGATGCCGCCAAGCCTTTCAAGGGCGAGGTGCAGTGGCGCATGACGCAAATGGAGGGCGCTACGGTTGGCGAAGGCTCAAAAAAAGTCACGCTCGGGCCGGCTTCGCGCGAGAAACCGGTGACGGTCAAAGTCGGCGAGGCGCTGCGCAAATACGGAGCGTCCAATCTCTTGCTTTGGCTCTACCTGATCGACGAGCAGGGCAATCCTGTGGCGTGGCACATCGTGCCCTTCTGCGCGTGGCGCGAAATGCATTCACAGCCGCCGCGGATGCGGGCCGAAATCCGCGCGTGGGACGACAACAGTTTCGCCGTGATTCTCACGAGCCGCCACCCGGCGCTCTGGGTCTGGATCTCGCTGGAGGGCATGGACGCCCGGTACGATGACAACTTCTTCTGCCTTGAGCCTGAGCGGCCCGTCCGTGTGCGCGTCACGCCCGCCACGAGGATGAAGCTTGACCAGTTCCGCCAGCGCATCCGTATCGGTTCGTTGCGCGATACCTGGCAAGACAAGCGCGCCCTGATGCAGCAGATGATGGCGGCAGCCAAAGCCCCGTGAGCCTGCTGCTCTACCAGTGCATGCGTATCGGGACGCCACAGGCGTGAAGCTCGAGCTTGAGCTGGGCTAGGGTGGTGTGCCCTGTGTGCAGGATGCCAGCCACGATCGCCGCATCCGCTCCTGCAAGAAGAAAAGCGTCGTGCAGATGCGCGGCGCACCCCGCCCCGCCCGAGGCCACGACGGGGATGTTCACCGCCTCCGCGATCAGCCGGGTGATGGTCAGCTCAAAACCGGCGCGCGTGCCGTCCGCATCGACCGAGTTCACCACGATCTCGCCCGCGCCGAGCGCTTCTGCGCGGCGCGCCCACACGACAGCATCCATGCCGGTCCGCTCGCGGAATCCGCGCGTGGTGACTTCGTAGCCGCTGGGACAACGCGCGCGGTCTGCGGTCGCCACTGGGTCCATGCCCAGTACCATGCACTGGTTGCCGAACGCGCGCGCGCCGTCGGCAATGATCGACGGGGTGCGCACGGCCAGCGAGTTGACCGAGATTTTCTCGGCGCCCGCCAGCAGCACGCGCGACATATCGTCGAGTGTTGCGATGCCGCCGCCCACCGCAAACGGGATGCGGATGGCGCGCGCGACCTCGCGCACCATACCGATGTCGATCGGTCGCTGTTCGGCCGACGCGGTGATGTCGTACACCACCAGTTCGTCGCAGCCGTCTTCAGCGTAGCGCACGGCCATGTCGACAGGATCGCCCAAATCGATGTTGTTGGCGAACTTGACGCCCTTGGTGACGCGCCGGTTGATGATGTCCAGGCAAGGTATGATGCGTTTTGTGAGCATGGCGTTCAGCGGGGTGTCGCGGGGGAGCCGGCCGTCAGATGTCCGGTGTCCACCGCAGAAAGTTTTCAAGCAGGCGCAGGCCGATGCGGCCCGATTTTTCAGGATGAAATTGGGTGGCGGCCACGTTGCCGCGCGCGACCATCGAGCTGAAGGTCACCCCGGCGTAGCAAGTGGTGCCGAGCGTCAAAGACGGGGCGTCAGGCGCAGGATAATAACTGTGAACGAAGTAAAATTCGCTCTCGTCGGCGATGCCGGATAACAGCGGATGCGGGCGCGCGGCCTTCACCTGGTTCCAGCCGATCTGCGGCACCTTGTCGCGCCGGTCGCTGGGACGGAAACGCACGGCGCGGCCGGGCAGCAGGCCGAGCGTCACGGTGCCGCCGTCCTCCTCGGAGGTGTCAAACAGGATCTGGGTGCCCAGGCAGATGCCGAGAAAGGGAATTCCGCGCGCGGTGACATCGCGCAGGGCCGGGGCAAGGCCCAGCGCGTCGAGATGCGCCATGGCCGCACCGGCCGCGCCGACTCCCGGGAAAACCACGCGCTCGGCGGCGCGTATAACAGCGGGATCGGACGTCACAGCCGCATCGCATCCGAGTGCGCCGAAAGCGAGTTGCACACTGGTCAGGTTTCCTGCTTTGTAATCTACGATGGCGAGCATAAGGTCACACGGGGGTTGGCGAAATTG
>JAGOBZ010000190.1 GCA_017999015.1 Kiritimatiellia bacterium | reverse complement strand
AGCTCGGCTTTAAACTGATGGCGGCTGCCTATGTCATCGGGGGCGTGGCCATGCTGGCCTCGCTGCTGTTCACTTTTCAGCGTGACCGGTTGGATGCGGATGGAGTCAAGAAACATGAAAATCACGGCAATTAAGACGTTTGTCTGTCACGCGTACCGGACAAACTGGGTGTTCGTCAAGGTGCTGACCGACGAGGCGGGGCTCTACGGCTTGGGCGAGGCCACGCTGGAGTACAAAGAGGCCACCATCGTCTCGGCGTGTCAGGATCTGGAGCGCGACATGCTGGGCAAAGATCCGCGCGACATTGAGGCGCTCTGGCACAGCAACTACCGCGATGCCTATTGGCGCGGCGGTCCGGTGCTGATGAGCGCGATCTCGGCGGTCGATATCGCGCTGTGGGACATCCTGGGCAAGAGCCTTGACGTGCCGGTCTGGCGGCTGCTGGGCGGGCGGATGCGCGACAAGGTGCCGTGCTATGCCAACGCCTGGTTCGCGGGCGCGAAAGAGCCGGAGGAGTTCGCTGCAAAGGCGGTGGAGGCGGTTGAGACGGCCGGCTGGAAGGGTTTGAAGTGGGACCCGTTCGGCTCGGCCTACCGGCAGCTCGAGCCGCAGGCGTTCCGCAAGGCGCTGCGCTGTGTCGAAAAGGTGTATGAGGCGGTGGACGGTCGCGCGGAGATCCTGATCGAGGGACACGGCCGGTTTGATCTGCCGACTGCTCTGCGTATCGCCCATGCGCTGGAGGCCTTCAACATCCTCTGGTTCGAAGAGCCGATCATCCCCGACACGATCGAGGCGATCGCCGATCTGCGCAGCCGCGTCAAGGTGCCGCTCTCGTTCGGCGAGCGGCTCTACAGCACCTGGCAGTTCCGCACGCTGCTGGAGGCGCGCGGCGCGGATTTCGTGCAGCCGGATGTCTCGCACGCCGGCGGCATCACCGAGCTGCGCAAGATCGCGGCGATCGCCGAATCGCACCACATTCCCTTCTGTCCGCACAATCCCAGCGGGCCGGTGGCCAACGCCGCCACGCTCCAGCTCGCCGCGTCGCAGCCGGGCTTCTATCTGCTCGAAACCATGGCCAGCGACGTGCCGTGGCGGCGCGAGGTGTGCGACGAGTCGGTCACGCTGCATGACGGCGAGATGCATATCCCGCTGGACCGTCCGGGGATCGGCGTGGACATCGACGAGGCCGCCATCGCCAAGCATCCGTATCAGCCGATCGGGCTGCGCCACTACAAGGGCACGCTGACCGAGATCCGGCCGGCAGACGCGAAGGCGTTCTATCAGTGAAGATATGCACGTAACGCGCAACCTCCAGCCGGAGGCCTTGCTGACGCGCGACATGCGGCTCAGCGTCAAGGAGGCAGAGGCCGGTCAAATGTTGGCTGGTTATCTGGCATCGCGCTTTACGTATCATGATCGTTCGGCTTGGTGCCGGTTGATCGACGAGGGCCGTGTCACGCTGAACGGCACCAGCGCTGAGGCGGAACATCGGCTCGCGGCAGGGGACCTGATCCGGTATGATGCGTCAGGCATTCCTGAGCCGCCGGTGGAAGATACGTTCTCTGCAGTGTGGGAGGACGAACACCTGCTGGTTGTGAACAAGTCGGGTAACCTTCCCTGCCATCCCGGCGGACGCTATTTCAATCATACCCTCTGGGCCATGCTGAAGACACGCTGTGGGTTAGAGCGGCCTGTCTTCGTCAATCGTTTGGACCGTGAGACCTCGGGCGTGGTGTTGGTCGCCAAGACGCGGCGGGCTGCGGTCGATCTGTGGCGGCAGTTTGCCGCGCATCAGGTGGCCAAGCGTTATACCGTTTTTGTAGAGGGCCTTTTCCCGGAACGCATTGACGCCTCGGGCTGGTTACTGCCCGATAAGGCGTCTGCGATCCGGAAAAAGAGGTGCTGGATTCCGGCTGACGCAGCCCCAGCGGCACCCACGCCAGATGCCGAATGGTGCGAAACCGCGTTGGCGCGCGTTTCTTGCGGTAACGGAGTCAGCCGGGTGACGGCCGAGCCGCGCACGGGACGCCTGCATCAGATCCGGGCGACGTTGTGCTCTCTCGGCTTTCCGGTGGTTGGCGACAAAGTCTACGGCGTTGACGAGACCGCTTTTCTTCGCTTCTGCACAGATAGCCTGGCAGAGGACGATTACATGAGGTTGCGCACGAAGCGGCAAGCGTTGCACGCGGCATGGCTCCGTTTCCGTCATCCGGTCACACAAAGTTGGACCGAAGTTGAAGCGCCGCTGCCTTCAGACATGGCTGTGCTGGACGGGCTTTGTCACTCGCCAAAGACCTCGACCTCGGTGTAATGGTTGTAGGGGTCCGAGGTGTTGCCGTTGCTGGTGAGCCGCACGTAACGGGCCCGCACGCCGTTGCCGGCGATCCGGCGGCCGAAGTGGTCTTCGAAGTACTCCTTGTCGCTGCCGCGGCCGAGCTGTGCGCTGTTGTCGTAGTCGTTGTTGAAGAGAGTGACGACGCCGTTTTCAAAGGTGGGGTCGTCGGAAACCTGCACGACCGTATCGCGGTAGACACACTGCTCGGGCCGTTCGCGCCAGAGGCAGACCGCGTGGATCGCGGCGTTCGTGCCCAGATCAATCTGGATCCAGCGCACGCCCGGCGCGAGTTCGAGGTAGGCGGACGGACTGTATTGCTTGTTGCCGTCGGTGGCAAACGCGAGGTCGCGCCGCGGCGCCGAATCGTCATTGCAGCGCACCGCGCGTCCGCCGGACAGCAGACGCGTGCCTGCCGGCACGAGCAGGGGAGGGGGCGGCACGCCGTCGCCCCGATACGCCTCGCGGTGCGGCGAGCGCACATCGATCGGCGTGCCCTCGAAAGTCGGCCGGGGCAGCGAAGGCGCCAGCGCCACGGTGCCCGCCTCGCCCCCGAGAACACTGACGCAGAACACCAGCACACCGAAGGCACACAGCCAACCATTCAGTTCCGGCACAACCATTTATCGCCTCCAAAGTGAAAGTGCCGACTATACCAAGCCCGCCGCACAAGAAGAAGCCGTTACTGAATGCCGATCAGCATGCTTTCGCCATATTGACACAAGAGTCGTCATTTGAGATATTATACGACGAAAGGAATGACAGATATGCCACACATGGATCCGCCCATTATTCCCCGGCGACTGGACTTGAACAGTCTACTTGAAAAGAAGTCGCATTTCCTGTTCGGGCCGAGGCAATCCGGAAAGAGTTTTCTGATTCGTCACACCCTCCCAAAGACCCGAGTATACAACTTGCTTGATGCGGAAGTGTTTTTGGCTCTCAGCCAAAGACCTGCACGGCTGAGCGAAGAAATCAGGGAACATGAGCAGACGGTCGTTATCGACGAGATTCAACGCCTGCCCGGGCTACTTAACGAAGTCCACCGTTTGATCGAGGAAAGAGGCGTTCGCTTTCTGTTAACGGGGTCCAGCGCTCGAAAACTGCGGCGGGGCGGCGTTAACCTTTTAGGTGGGCGCGCACGTGTCAAAAATCTTCACCCGTTCGTCTTTCCAGAACTGGGTGACCGTTTTGACTTAAAGCGCTCCCTTCACGCGGGCCTTCTGCCTGGTATCTATTTCTCGGATGACGCCGAGGCCGATCTGACTGCTTATGCAGGCGCTTATCTGCAAGAGGAAATCGTCGCCGAGGGCGCGACACGGAGTGTGCCAGCCTTCAGCCGATTCCTCCGGATCGCGGCCCTCTGCAACGCCCGAATTGTGAATTTCACCAATGTCGCCAACGATGCCCAAGTGCCACGCACCACCGTTTATGATTATTTCGATATTCTCAAGGATACACTGCTTGTCCGGGAACTTCCGGCGTGGAAGCTGACCCGCAAGAGGAAGCCGCTGATGTCTTCCAAGTACTATTTCTCAGACCCGGGTGTGGTTCGAGCCCTTCAAGGCAGGACGGTCGTCCCCGGTACGCCGGAATACGGCGATGCCGTCGAGACTTACGTCATGCATGAGCTGAGCGCTTGGAACGACTACCAAGGCGCTCAGTCTCTCGCCTTCTGGCGCTCCACTTCAAATTTCGAGGTTGACTTCATCCTCGGTGATCATACCGCCATTGAAGTTAAAGCCAAGGCAACCGTGTCGGCCAATGACCTGAAGGGTCTCGGGGCGTTAGCAGAGGAATCGCTGCTGCGTCACTATGTGTGTGTGTGTCTGGAATCACGCCCTAGACGAATCGGGAAGGTCGACGTGTTGCCACTCCCCGAATTTCTGATCCGCCTCTGGTCGGACACGTACCGGTAATCCCCCATGTTATCACCTGTTTGGTGTGGGGATGTTACGCGAGCGCAAAGTCAGCAATAGGGCAACTGTTCTTTAAAGCGTTGCCCATTGTTTCGGTGCCAGGACGCGAGGACTCATGGTTACAACGCATACTGTGGAATTTTCAGCGTCTCGCCGTCCTTCATGGCCGACTGGTGCGCGATGATGCCGGAGACGGTCATGTTCAGCGCGCAGGCCACGTCGCAGACCGGTTTGCGCTTGAGCAGGATCGCGGTGATAAAGTCCTCGGTCAGATAGGCGTGTGAGCCGCCGTGTCCGCCGGCCGACATCCCGGGCGGCAGCGGAGGCTTCTCCAGCGCGATCTTCGTGATGTCCGCGTTGCCGCGGTAACGATCCTCGAAACTGCCCTTCTGCCCGTAGACACGCCCGCGCTCGCCGTGAGCGCCCGGGATGTCGCCGGCCCGGTTCATGCGCGCCATGCCGCCCTCGCTGGTGCGGAAGAGCGCGATCTCCGTGCCGAAGGGGTTTTTGTAGACATTGTTTTCCGGTTTCCGCACGGGGTCGGTACTCGGCATGCCCAGGCAGCTCACCGACGTGAACGAGCCGTGCGTGACGCAGTTGTAGTAGGCGTTGCCGTGCGTCGGGTACCACTGCGGCGGCAGGCCGATGCGCCAGCCCTTATAGGAGTCGATCGGCTTACCCGGCGGCGTGTAATGGTAGTACTCGCCCTCGGCATACATCAGCTTGCCGAAACCGCCCGCCTCGTAGATCTGGCGCATGGCGTAACAGTCCGAGCGGAAGGCCGAGGTTTCGTTCAGGCTGTACACCAGCCCGGTCTTCTTGACCGTGTCCAGCAGCTCGTCGGCCAACTCGAGCTGGTCGTCGCCGAACACGGCAGGCACGGCCGAGGCCACGTGCAGCCCGCGCTTCAGGCCCGCGATGCAGAGGCGCGCGTGACTCGGCGCGTCTGTAGCAATGTAGACCGCCTCGATCTCTTTGTCCTTCTCGTACATCTCCTCGCAGGAGGCGTAGGTTTTTTTCGCGCCCACTTTTTTCGCCAGTTCCGCACAACGGTCGGGGAAGAGATCGCTGGCAGCCACCACCTCCACGTTCGGATGGTTTTGATAACCGAAGTGCGCGCCGAATTGACAGACGCCATATCCCACGATGCCGACCTTGATCTTACGGTCGGAGATCGGCTGCCACGCCTTTTTGCTGACCTTGCCCGCGTCGGTCTCGCCAAAACCTGCGATCTTGGGCGCCGTCTGCGCCTGCGCCCGCGTTGCGGCAGCGGCGAATCCCGCTGCGCTGATCGCAGCCCCCCTGAAAAAAGCCCTTCTCGTGAACGGATTCATTCTCTCTCCCTTTTTTAAGTGTTGTGGCGTGCGTCGGACAGGTCCACCCCTCCTTGCAAGCGCGCCGAGCGCACGGTTGGTGAACCTTTCATCAAGTTAAAATCAATATAGCTTCTTTCTGATTGATTGATAATCCACAATTGCGCAAAATAATTTGCACTTATGCGACATGGCCGACTCGGCAGAGCGTCAGGACAAACGCCACGAAAGGCCCTCTTGTAATCGGCTTCGGAGCGTGTTGCCGTTCCACAACAAACGCCGAACGCCTAGCGTGAGAAATGCCGACTATGAAATCACGCATCCCGCAAGTTGCCGTGCTGCTGCCGCTGCTGCTCAAAGGGCAGCAGGACTCCCTGCGCGGCATCCTGCAGTATGTGAAGCTTCACGGTCCCTGGCGGCTCTATCGCATGGAGGGGCGGCCCGGCGAGCAGCGTCTGCTGGACCTGAAGCGCTGGGGCTGCACCGGCATTATCGCCGCGCAGTGCGACTTGCGGGAGGCGCGGCTGATTGCGCGGATCGGCGTGCCGGTGGTGGTCTGCGAGCCGTCGCCGTCCATGCGCGGTGCGTCCCACCCTTTTGCCAAATACGCCTGCACCCGCTTCGATTCCCATGCCTGCGGCCGGATGGCCGCCGAGTATTTCATCAACCGGCATTACAGCCACTTCGCCTTTGTGGGCGAACCGCACGGGCTCTACTGGTCTCGGGAAAGGGGGCAGGGGTTTCGTGACGCCGTCCTGGAGGCCGGTAAATCCTGTTGCGTGTACGGTGACCTATCTGAA
>JAGOBZ010000002.1 GCA_017999015.1 Kiritimatiellia bacterium | reverse complement strand
TCGTGGTGCATTATGCGCGCGGCGGGCACCGCGGCCTGCTGATCGAAGATTGCGTGGCGCACCACATCGAGGGCCTCTACCGCCATAACAGCCACGGGATTCCCGAGTGGCTGCACCGGCGCGGCGCGCCCGGCGACGGCTCGGGCTCATCCGGATTCGGCGTCAGCGGTTCGGCGGCCTCGATGCTGGTGCTGCGCGACTGCGAGATGTTCCAGTGCTCCAGCGGGTTCCGCTTTTCCGGGCACGACGTGACGCTCGACCGTGTCTTCTGCCACGACAACTTCACGCACAACACCTCGCCGCATCCGTTCCTGACCTCCGTCTGGCGGGCGTACCTGCAGAACAGCGTGTTCGATGCGGCGGGCTGGCATGCCTATGCCGGCACCATGGGCATCATGCTGGCCAATCAGAACGGCCTGATCATCCGCAACTGCCACTTTCTCAACCAGCCGGATTCCGGTTCGCACGATGAGGGCGGTATCGATTTCGAGGCGGGCGGCGACGGCTGCCTGATCGACCGCTGCACCTTCCGCAACAACGCCGGTGCGGCCATCGAAGTGCTCGGGCTGAAGTCCCCGCAGGCGCGCAATGTCGAGATCGCGAACTCGCGCTTCATCCGCAACAACGTCGCCAACAAACTCGGCCCCTCGGAAATCTTCATCTGGGGCGGCAGCCGCGACCCCGAGGTCTGCTGCAGCACGGGCCTCATCCGCGACAACGGCTATGTGCTCAAGCCCGGCGTGCTGTTCTTCACCAACCAGGCGCCGGCGCTGACCCGCTGGACCGTGACGAACAACACCCGGTACGCCACCTGCGAAGAGCTGGACCGCGCCCTGCCGCTCAATGAGCCGCCGCAGGTGGAGGCCGGCCGCGAGATCTGGACCGACCGTCCGCGCGTGCGCCTGGCCGGCGCGGTCACGGACGACGCGCGCCCCGCGCCCGCGCGGCTCGCGGTGCGCTGGGAGCTGCTGCACGGCCCCGGCACGGCGGCGTTCGACGATCCGTCCGCGGCCGACACCGTGGCGCTTTTCTCCGCGCCCGGCGATTATCAGCTCCGCCTGGTGGCGGATGACGGCGAGCTGTGGCGCAGCGCCCTGACCACCGTGCATGTCCTGCCGCCGCGCACCGAGGTGGCGCGCGCGTGGACCTTCGAAGCGACGCACGACAAGGAGGGGTGGAGCGACTGGAATCTCGGCACGCGCGACCGCGAATGGCTCGACCAGAAATGGGCCTGCATCTCACGGCCGGTCAAGCATGTGGCCGGCGGCTTCTACATCGTGGCGGTCGAGGAGAGCGCCGAGGCGCACCTGCTCTCGGCCGCCGCGCTCGGCGTGTCGCTCGCTTCCGCGCCGCGCTTCACCATCTGCATGCAGAACCACACCGGCGCGACGCACCTGCGCCTGCGCTTCACGACCGACGCCGAGCCGTCGTGGGCGGCGAACCTCGGCACGCGCTTCGACGTGGCCGCCCGCGATCCGTCGCCGCGCCTGTACACGGTGGACATGAGCGCGGTCGAAGGCTGGCATGGGCGGCTCAAACAGCTCAGGCTCGAACTCGCCGACGGCGCTCCGGTCACGGGCACCTGCCGCATCGACTACATCTGGCTGGGCGGTCCCTCCCGGCCCTGGTGGCGCCGCATGTTCGGGAAGTGACGGTTACACAGCATCGGGAATCTCGTACCCGGACCGGTAGGAAGCTTTGACCAGAGCGGTTGCGGCAGGATTGTCGAATGCATTGGCTGCCGCGTCGTACTTCAGCGCCACGTTCCCCACGCGGTGGGCGATATTGCCCATGTGGGCGACCAGGTTGCTGGCATGGGCAACCGCGATGTTGGCGTTGGGTGCTTTGCGGCTCTTCACGCAGGCGATAAAGTTGCGGTAATGCTCCAGATCGCCTGCCTGTCCTTGCACTTTTTCCACCACCTGGCTGCTGCCCTTCTCCACCACCAGTCCGCCACCATGACGCCCGAGGATCATCAACTGCTCCTGCCCGTAGATCTCGATGCGCGTGGCGTTCTGCTTCCAGTCCGAGACCAGATGCTTTTTGCGCAGCACATCGCTGCTCTTTTCCATATAGGCGGGATACTGGCTCATGTCAAAGGTCATCGCGAACGTCGGGAACTCCCACGCGACATTCAGGACATCAGGCACCTCGGCGTCATCCTGCTTGTGGGTGACAAACCGGCCGCCCAGTGCGCGCACACTCTTCGGCAGGCCGGGGTCGCCCATGACCATCAGGGCCAGGTCGATCTGGTGGATGCCGTCATCGGTCATGTCGCCGCCGCAATAGTCCCAATGCCAATGCCAGCCGCCACGCCAGAGGCGCTGGTGATAGGGCCGCCAAGCGGCACGCCCCAGCCAGCGGTCCCAGTCAAAGCCCGCCGGTTGTTGACCGGGGTCGCCCAGCTTGAAGGGTGAACCGTTTTTGAGGTTGAAAACTTTGACCAGTCCGATCGCTCCGAGCTGCCCGCTCTGCACGATCTCGCGCGCCCGGAGGTTGTATGCGGTCGAACGGTTCTGTGTGCCGACCTGCACGATCCGCCGGTATTTGGCTGCGGCCTCGACCATTTTACCGCTCTCCCACATACAGTGCGAATGCGGCTTTTCCACGTAGACATCCTTGCCGGCCTGGCACGCCTGAAGGGTCAGCGGCGCATGCCAGTTGTCATGGGTCGCAATAATAACCGCGTCGATATCCTTGGCCTCCAGAATCTTGCGATAGTCTTTCTCGAAGCGCGGCTTCTCCGGCTGCACAGGCTGGATGAACGACCACATCTGATCCATGCGCTCGTCGCTCAAATCACAGATTGCCGCGCAGCGGGCTCCCGCCTCTTCGAGCATCACGCGCAGGATGAACCGACCGCGGCCGCCGCATCCGATGATCGCGACATTGACCCGTTCGTTCGCGCCGACCACACGGTCTGCGCTCAACGCCTGCCATGCGCCAAACCCCGCCGCCGCAGCGGACGCATGCCTGAGAAAGCCGCGCCGCGTGCTTACGCTCCCCCCTGCCAACGGATTCAAGTCAGGCTTCATTTCTGCTCCTCCTTGGATGTCTGAGAGGCCAGCTCACGAATGACGATATTGCGGAAATGGCACTCCGAGCCTTCGGATTCCAGCATGAGGTAGCCTTTGCGCGGCTCGGCCGCACGGGCGATGGTCACCTCTTTGCCGTTGACGCTGAGGCTGATGTCGCCGTTGATCGCCGCCACACGGTAATGGTTCCATTCCGGTGAGGGACGGGTGCGCTCTTCGGCCGGAAAGCTGCGCTGGCCGTTCGGTGAGATACGCCCCGCTACGGTCAGCCGCGCACCGTTGACCGCGAAGATGTCGCCGTGCGTACTGTACCACTCGTTCTTGCCCTTCACGTTAAATCCCGGATCAAGCACCTGCACTTCGATGCCGCGAGAGAAGGGCGAGCCGGCGACCGGCAGGGCGTCGGACCAGATGAAAAGGCCGGAGTTGCCGCCGGCTTTCATGTGCCGCCACTCGAAATCGATGATGAAGTTTTCATACATCTTTTCGGTGCGCATGGTGCCGATCGGTTCGCCGGTGGTGACGATCATCCCGTCGCGCACGAAAAACGTATCCGCCGGGACGTTGCACGGCACCCAGCCGGAGAGGTCGCGCCCGTTGAAGAGCGGCACGAAGCCGCTCTCGTCGCCTTTGAGCGGCACGCGCCACTGGCTGCCGTCATTGCGCTTCACGCGCTCGGCCCACTCCGGCTTGGCCTGCTCGGGCGTCGCGGCCGGACGCGGCGTGTAACAATCGTGCTGTTTGAGCGTGAAGGCCGCCTCGTCGGCCGAGAGGCGCACCAGCACATAGCCGATGTCGCCCCAGTGTCCGGTGGAGGGCAGGCACAAAGTCTGCACGCCGTCCGTCGCCTTCTGCCGCCAGGTGTGGTTGTGGCCGAACACATACCCTTTGCAGGCCGGCGAGGCCGCGAGCAGCGTGGCGAGGCCGGTCTCGGCAAGCGGGTGGTGGGCACCGACAAAGACGGGTTTGACGCGCCCGCTCAGCACGGTCCGCAGCCAGGCGCGCTGCGCGTCGTCCAGGCCGCCGTTCACCGGGCCTTCGAGGCAGGTGTCCAGCAGGATGAAATCGGCATGCGGCGTTTCGACCAGCGACACCAGGCGCTCCGGCACGAGCGGCACTGCGGCGGCGCGTTCCGGGAAGGCGGCAAGGAACGGCGCGCGCCGGTCGTGGTTGCCCATGGCGGCGTGCCAGCGGATGCCGGCCTCTTCGAGCGGCTTGACCAGCGTCCTGAGCAGGCGGTAGTCATTGGTGTCGCCGTGGTTGAACGAGAGGTCGCCGTAGAACAGCACATTCGCGGGACGCGGGTTGAGCGCCAGTACCTCGCGCGTGCAGCGTTCCAGGCCTGCGCGCTGGTGCGGATTGTTCTTCGTCGTCGTAGCATGCAGGTCGGCGAACAGCGCCACCAGGTTCGGGTCGAGCGGAATGTCAGCGGCCTGCGCGGCGGCCGCGCCCAGCATGGCCAGCGCGGCGGCCAGCATCCGTGATCTTAACGGCATCGTGTTCATCGGGGTTCTCCTTTTTTTTCGGTGCGGCGCGCGGCCAGCACCTCCTCGTAGACAGCCAGGGTTTTGTTCACCATCTGGTCGAGCGAAAAGCGCGCGAGCGCATCTTCGCGAAGTCCGGTCAGCGTGTGGCGCGAGGCCTCGACCAGCCGGTCGGCGAGCTGGGCGGCGTCGCCCGGCTCGACCAGCCAGCCGTTGACCCCTTCGCGCACGATGTCGAGCGCGCCGCCGAAACGGGTGGCGATCACCGGGCAGCCCATCGCCAGCGCCTCGGCCATCGAGCGGCCGAAAGCTTCGGGCTTGGCGCGGTTGCCCGACACCAACACATGGCCGCAGGCATAGATCTCCGCGACCCGGCTCTGGCTGCCGGCGAAGACCACATGGTCGTCGAGGCCCAGGCTGCGCACCCTTTCGCGCAGGGTTTGGGCGTAGTCGGCGCGCGCGGATTCGGCCCCGCCGACAATCAAGGTCTTGATGGCCGGCAGGCGGTCGCGGGCCGCGGCCGTGGCGTCGATCAGCACGTCATACCCCTTGAGCTGCGTGATGCGGCCGACGCCCAACACCACGAAACGGCCTTCCAGCGCGAAACGGCGCCGGAAGTCGGCCATGAACGCCGGGTCGGTCAATACCGGGTCGAAGCGCTGCGGATCGATGCCGCGCGGGATCAGGCGGAGCCGCTCGTCCGGCGTGCCGTAATGCGAGCGGACATAGTCGAGCACGGCGGTGCTGGGACAGATCACGCGCTCGCCCGCGGTCATGATGCGGCTGTAGGCGCTCACGCTGTTGAAGCCGTGCACAGTGGAGACGACGGGCAGGCGCAGCGGGCGGTTGGCCAGGCGCACGAGCCAGCCCGGCACGCGGCTGCGGACATGAATCAGGTCCGGGCGCAGCGCCGCGAGCGCGTGCCGCAGCGCCGCGGCGCGCGGCAGGGCGGTGAGGGGATTCTTCGATTTGACATCCAGCGTCACATGCCGACCGCCCTCGCGTTCCACGACCGGCACCAGACGTCCGCCGCACGAGATCACAGTGCTGACGTGGCCGCGCCGGACGAACTCGCGATTGAGTTCGACCGCACCGCGCTCCACGCCGCCCTCGTCAAGCGCCGGCAGGATCTGGAGAATATGCATGCGGGGATCATACTGTTTGCCATGCCGTCCGACAAGGCGCGTCAACGACCGGGGGGCGCATCCCCGATTCACTGGCCGTTGAGGTTTATGGTTTCGGGTTTCAGGTTTCAGGTCACGCATCCTTCCTTCCTGCTTCTGTCTCTCAACCGATAGGGTCTTGCAGCCGGTAGGGCGGTCTCGCCGAGACCGCCGCAGAGGCGGGCCGCGATCATGCGTTTCAAGTGAAAAAGATACTCAAGACTGGGGGCGCGGACGACCCCGTCCGCGGGAATGGCTGGCAACCGGTTCAACCTTCTGCGTTTCGGGTAGGCGAGAAAAGGGCGGGCGTTCGTCCCGGCGGCGGTCTCGGCGAGACCGCCCTACCGGTTTCACGTCTCGCGTTCACGTTCCATGCGCCTGAGCCGGTCGCCTGTTACGCCAACTCCTAACTCCTCCTTCGGGCGCGGATTCAACAACGTTGAATCGCACCCCAACACCCTTTTCTCTGGCGTTGGCACTGACAGGGTGATAAATTGCGAAGAATGATAAACGTGTCCTGTCTCCTGTCTCTTCATAGACGCATACATGTGGCGCTCGATGTTTTGTCTCATGCGGGTGGAGACATGAATGAGCCACCTATTGGATACCCGGCGTGAACCAGCTCAAGACGTACGGCCGCTGGGCCTTTGCCGAGTTCACCGATGTTTACAAGATCGAGTCCGACTTCGCCGCCAAAGTCGCCAACCGGTTCGAAGAAATGATCGGAAAGGCGGTGCGGCCATGAAATGGTGCTTGCGACGGGTATCGACGGGTATCGACCGGGCGACGGGAACGAGAGGCTACGACACGACACCCGTCGAAACCGGTCGATCCTGTCGAGACCTGCTGAGTGCTTCTCTTCACCCGTCGCAAAATCAGGAGGTCCCATGAAATTCGATCCGTCAGGCGGTTATCGGCGGCTGGATTCCTGGGTCATGGCCAGCATCGTCCAACTCGCGAACTTCCGTTTCTGCGCGAAGTTCGTCACACGCGCGCTCGACCCGACCGGCCGCCAGTACGACCAGATGACCCAGGCCGCGCGATCCGGCAAGGTGAACATCGTGGAGGGCTCGGCGCGCGCCAGCACCTCCAAAGAGACCGAGATGAAGCTGACAGATGTCGCACGCGCCAGCCTCACCGAGTTGCACAGCGATTACGAGGACTGGCTGCTGCGTCACGAAATGGTGCCGTGGCGCAAGGATTCGCCCGAGGCTCAGGCGGTCTATGCGACGCGGCTGGACCGGCCGAACTACGGCGACGATGTCGTGCATGACTCTTGCGTCCACATTCTCGCCCAGAAGCGGAAATTCGCGCACTGGCTCGAGGCCGACGATCACGCGGTTTTCGCCAACGCCATGCTCATTCTCCTGAGCCGGACGATCAACATGCTGATCCGCCAGAAAGAGGCGCAAGGCGAGAGTTTCGCCCAGGAGGGCGGCTTCCGTGAGAAGCTGAGCACCGTCCGAATCGAAGCGCGGGCGCAGGCCGAAGGCGCGCCAGCCTGTCCCGAGTGTGGCAAGCCCATGAAACGCCGTACGGCCAAGGCCGGCCCCAATGCGGGCCACGCCTTCTGGGGCTGCACCGGCTATCCGGAGTGCAAGGCCGTACGCCAGATCGAGCGACAGGACTCGAACGGCTCGACCGGTCTCGACACACCTTGTTCCAGCCGTCCCGTCGACACCCGTCGAGACCCGTCGAACTAGCCACTAACCACTCACCACTAACCACCTTTTCCTATGGCTAAGAAACCCGCTAATCCGAAAACCGTAGAAACCCTCACGCACGAGGATGCCACCCGCAAGAACATCCCCACTGCGGAGTATCAGTCCGTGATATCGGCAAAAAATCACAGGATCGCATGAGCATCAGAAATCGTTAAAAGGCATTACGCGATGAAGCTGTATGTGGGCATAACAGATAGCGATTGGTTCAGTTTTCTGCGCCAGCGCCATGCCGTGGAAATGAATTTTTGGCGTCCAAGAAACACCAGCGAATTTAGAGCTGTTCAGCCAGGAGAACTTTTCCTGTTCAAGTCGCGGTATCCAATCAATCGTATCGTAGGCGGCGCTTTTTTTGTTCGTCATACTACATTGCCTCTGGATCTCGCGTGGATGACGTTCGGCGAGGCAAACGGCGCGGTGTCCTTATCTGCCTTTCGAACGAAAATTCAATCAATCCGGCACGATCAAGAGCACAATCCGTTCATTGGCTGCACCGTATTAACGCAACCTTTCTATCTTGATGATGGTGACTTTTTTGACGCTCCCAACGATTGGTCATCCAACATCGTCATGGGTAAGACCTATGATGCAGCAATAGGAGAAGGTCTCCGGTTGTATGAGCAGAACAATCGTTTTATGAGTTCTTAAGAAAGGAAATGAGATGACCATCTTAGAAACAATTACAGCGCCCTCAAGACCACCCTCAAGGCCGAGATCAATGAAGACGCCTGGGCCACGCTCAACAGCGACACCTCTCGTCCCTTCTCCAAACCCCTTTCCGGCCGCATCGCCGTCAAAGTCATCAACCACCTCGGCGACGAGGTGATGAAGGTGTTTAAAGTCTCCCCATGACCTTCCTTATCGCCGAAACCTTTACCGATAGTCTCGCCCGCCTCATGGGTGAGGAGCAGAAAGCTGTCAAGACCACGGCCTTTGACAGTGCCCAGTTGCCAGTGCCCGGTGACCAGTTGCAACTGACCAGCAGGAATCAGTGCCCGGTTGCCAGTTGCCGCCAGCCACTAACCACTAGTCACCAGCCACTAGCCACTTCTCCCGGACGCTTCCTCTTGACTTTATACTAAATTTAACCAATTATAGCGCTTATCTGCTATAAATGGTTATAAGGAGTTATAAATGGACCCGATCAAAAATCCCTTTTCGCCTGGCGCTGGCTCTCCGCCTCCTGAATTGGTTGGCCGCGATCCTATCCTTGCCCAGTCCCGTATCCTTCTCGGCCGCGTTAAAGAGCGGCGATCAGAAAAAAGTATCCTGCTCACGGGGCTTCGAGGTGTAGGAAAGACCGTGTTGCTCAACGAGATCGACCGTTTGGCCAAAGCGGCGGGCTACCGGACCATCGTCATCGAGGCACACGAAAACAAACCTTTGGGACCGCTTGTAGCTCAACACCTTCGAAGCACGCTGTTCGAATTGGACCGGATGGCCGGTGCCGGTGATAAGGCGAAGCGGGGGTTGCGTGTGCTTCGCAGTTTCCTAAATGCCCTCAAAGTCACTTATAATGACATCACCATCGGACTGGACATAGATCCCGAACAAGGCTCTGCTGACAGCGGCGACTTGGAGATCGATCTGCCTAACCTGTTTGTCGCGGTGGCCGAAGCCGCCGAAGAGAGAAAGAGCGCCGTGGCTGTGCTCATCGACGAGATCCAATATCTGAATCAGAAGGAACTTGGCGCTCTCATCATGGCGATGCACAAGATACAGCAGCGCCAGCTTCCCTTGGTGCTCATGGGTGCAGGCTTGCCCATTCTTCCGGGCCTTGCGGGAGAATCGAAGTCTTACGCTGAGAGGCTGTTTAGCTTTCCTGTGGTGGGGGCGCTGTCGGAGGCAGATACAGCCAAGGCGTTGCGCGAACCCGCTCAAGCTGTTGGTGTCGTCTTTGAAGTCACGGCCTTGCAGGAAATTTATCGGCTGACGAAAGGGTATCCCTACTTCCTTCAGGAATGGGGCTACCAGTCATGGAACCACGCCCCAACGACCACAATCACAATGGACGTGGTCCGCACGGCCACCCCGAGCGTGATTGATCGCTTGGACCAGAATTTCTTTCGTGTCCGCTTTGACCGCTTAACGCCCAATGAGAAAAACTTTCTCCGTGCAGTTGCTGAACTGGGTCCGGGTGCTCACCGGACCGGGGCCATCGCTGACACCTTGGGCGTAAAGGTGACGAGCCTCGGCCCCGTGCGTGCCAAGTTGATGAAAAAAGGGATGATCTATAGTCCTGCGCATGGAGATATGGCGTTTACCGTGCCGTTGTTCGACGAGTTTATGATTCGGGCGATACCCGAGTTCAAACCGTAGGAACGGCCGAAGCGTCGCAAACCGTCGGTGGTCATTCCTTCAGCGCCCACTTCCTGCTCACCGAATGGGAGCAGGTGGTCGACGCCTGGCAGTTGGAAAGTTGGGAGGCCTATCGCGACGTGGTCCGGTTGGGCAGAAAGACGCGCCTGACCGAACCCCGACCGCAAACGACGCTGAGCGTTCAGACACAGTCCGCGCCCGCCTGCCCCAAGTGCGGAGCGACCATGGTCACCAGGACCGCAAGGCAAGGCGCGAACGCGGGCAACACCTTCTGGGGCTGCCCGAAGTATCCGGCTTGCAAGGGTGTGCGCCAGATCGAGCGACAGGACTCGACCGGCTCGACCGGTCTCGACACACCTCGTTCCAGTCGTCCCGTCGACACCCGTCGAGCCCCGGTTTGAACTGTTGATTCATTGCGCAGGTCAGCTCTTTCTTTTCAGGGCAAGAAGATGGGGCTCGGCACTTTGGGTGCGCTTCGGTTCTTGGAGGAGTATGACAGTCACAATGAATTGAGCCCGCGTTCAATATAAATGGCGGCTTGACTTTTGCAGGGGCACAGGAATATAACCGAACATACAAAGTGAACGTGCGTGGTCCGGGCTTTCCTATTTGATCAACTGTCATTCGCTGATTACTGCGAAGTGCCCCGTGTCGTTTATAGACCTGTTTTTTTAACATCAGGAGTTCTTCGATGTCCTATTGGAAGCGATGCCGAAGCGTGCCTCTGCTGGCGGTCCTGTTCTGCGTGCTCCGCGCAGAGGTTTCCGCCCAGGAGATGGCCCAAACGGTCCACCTCGTGCCCGGCTGGAACGCCGTACACCTCACGGTCTCTCCGAGTCAGGAGGCGGACGCGCTCTTCCGCGATTGGCCGGTGCAGAGTGTGGGTGTCTATGACGCCGCCTCGTTCTCCCGAACCAAGCAGTTCGACGCGACAAGTTCTTCCGAGGGTTTACGCAGCCCGGCGGTCAGGATGTGGCACCGCCAGATCCCTGGCGACTCGGAAGTGTTTGCCGTTCCCGCCAACGCAGTGCTCCTGTGCTTCGCCACCAACGCCTTCTCCGCGACGCTCTATGGCGTGCCGGAAGCGCTGCGCTATTCTTGGCATCCGACAGGCCCAGACTCCGTCTATAACTACATCGGCATCTCGATCGCGCCGGCCGCCGCGCCGACCCTGGCGGCCTATTTCTCGGGCCTGAAGCTGGGATCACTGGAGGCCCATGTCATATACGGCCAGAACCCGCAGTCCGTCGCGTTCGGCCCCGTCATCCCGACAACACCCGTCGCGACGGGCATGGCGCTGGCCATGTCGGCCGATCAGGTGAGCGATTGGAGCGGAGTCTTCTACGTCTCGCCCCAGCACGGCGTGGCGTTCGGGAGTGAAGCGACGTTGCAACCGCTGGCCATCCGCAACGACGCCTCCACAGCGCGGCGCGCGCGCCTCTCCTATCTGTTCGGCGAGGCGGCCAACGCGCTTGACATTCCCCCCCGCTGCGACGTGCTCTATCGCGATGCCTCCGGAGCCGACTCCGACACGGGCTGGCAGCCGCTGCCCGGACAATTGGAAAAGAGCCTGCTGCCGGGGGAGGTTTGGAAGCTCACGCTGGCTCTGAACCGGGAACAATTCGCCTCGGTCGCGGCCGGGACACGCTATGGCGGGCTGCTGCGCGTCGAAGATGTGGACGGCGGGTCGTGCTTCCGCACCACAATCCCTCTGAGCGCCGTCTCGGACGGGGGCAACGCCGGCGCGCGCGCCTGGCCGGCAGGCCTCTGGGTGGCCGACGCGCAGCTCGACAAGGTGACGCAGGTGGTGAACGACTCAAAGCTTGTCCAGGCGATCCCTGCCGGCGGCAACATGAAGCTGCGCCTGCCGCTGCATGTGGACCTCAACGGCCGCATGACGCTGCTCCAGCGCGTGGTGGCCGCCGGCGCCGAGGCCGAAGACGGCACGGTCTCGGTAGCGCTCTACGCCGGCAGCGCGCCCATTCCCGCCGGCGCGAGCCAGTCGATGCGCATCAGCGCCGTCTGCCTTCCCGTCGACCAGCCGACGATCGCCGGCGCGGGGACCTTCGGCGCGGCCGCCGTCTTCGGGTTTACCGTCGGCGCCGACTCCGCCGCCAACCCGCTGCGCCATGCGCTCCACCCCAATCACGACGGGCTCAGAGCCGACTTCCAGACCCCGGCACCCTCGGGCGATGACTTTGAGAACTACGTCTCCAAGGTTAAGCCGGAGCTCTTCTCCGTCTCCAACTCCGTCACCTTCGTCTGGGACACCCTGCCCGCCGGCGCGGCGGCCTGGAGCCCCGAGGAGACGCTGCACGGCAAACTCACCTGGGACTTCGCCGGCCTGCGCCGCGAAGGCACGGTGCGCGCCCAAGGCCGCTTCACCATGCGGCGCGTCAGCCCGAATCCAACCGTTGAGGGATTTTGATGTTCCGTACTCTTAACTCACACGCCAAACCACAGGTCGCAACCATGAAAAAAAGCCTCATCGTTATCCTCGCCACACTGGCCAGCTTCGGCATCCTTACCCAAGCGCAGTCCGCATCCTTCACCTATCAGGGCGTCCTGAAAGACCAACTCGGGCAGGCCCTGCCGGAACGCAACCAGACGGTGACCTTCAAGCTTTACACGACACCCGCAGAAAGCGATTTCCTGTGGGGCCGCACCTATGCCGTGCTGCTCGACACCAACGGCCTGTTCAACGTCGAACTCTCTGACGCGGCCGGCACCGAGGTTGAGGGCGGCTCGAAGCCGGTGCTCAAGGACGCCCTCGCCGACGCGGCGAACGGCACCCTCTATGTCGGGCTCACGGTCGGCGGCATGGGCGGCGAGATCCAGCCGCGCCAGAAGCTCCTCCCCGTCCCGTATGCGGTCATGGCCGCCGACGTGCGCAGCGCCGCCGCCGACTTCGCCGTCGCCGGGCGCGTGACCGCCGCCAACGCCACCGTCGCCGGCGGGCTGGGCGTCTCGGGAACGGCCACCCTGCAGACGCTCGTGGTTACCGGGACATCGGATCTGACCGGCAAGCTCACGGCGCGCGGCGGCATCGACATGACCGGCGGCGAGGCCAAGATCGCCGGCAACCTCACTGTGAGCGGCCAGGTTGTCGGCAACCTGAACGTCAATGGCAAGGTCAAAGAGGCTGGCAACGACCTGCTTCCGGCGGGCGTCATCGTCATGTGGTCGGGCGCGGTCAACGCCATCCCAGCCGGCTGGGCGCTCTGCGATGGCGGTTCTGGCCGACCCGACCTGCGCGACCGCTTCATCGTCGGCGCCGGCGGCAGCTACGCCGTCGGCAGTAAGGGCGGCGAGAACACGCACAAGCTCACGTCTGCGGAAATGCCTGCCCACAACCACTTGACCACGTTCAAGACCGTCGGCTACACATCCTCCTGGAAAGGTGACAGCGAAGTAATGAGTTCAGAAGGGAAGGATTACTACAACGGTTGGAGCACCAAATACACCAGCAGCACCGGCGCCGATGCGGCCCATGAGAACCGTCCGCCTTACTATGCCCTCTGCTTCATCATCAAACTCTAAGACGGGGTTCGCCCATGAACGGAAGTCTTTCCAAACCACCTCCTCGGGGGCACCTCGTGCGTCTGCTGTTGCTGGCGGCACTGGCCCTGCCGGGGGCGCGGTCTCTGGCCGAGCCCTCGCTCTGCTCGCTCGGGTTGCCTGGCGCACCCGTGCTCCGCGTCACCAGTAATGCCGCCGAAAACACTTGGCTGGCGGCCAACCTCGCCTACCCGGCGATGGCTCTTTGCGCGGCCCCCACCAACGCCGTCTCAACCTTGGAGGCGGAGATGATCGGCGACAATCTGGTGCGGCTCCACGCTGCCGAGGCCGGCTTTGCCGTGGAGCGCAGCAAGCCCCAGTACTGGCTGGCCGACCGCATCGCGCCGCCCGACAACGTGGACTGGGACGCGACACACGCCTTGTTTCTCAGCGTAAACACCAACCCTGACCGCTTTTTCTTCGACACCGCGGCGCCCGCCCTCTATGCGGCCGGCGGCGGTGCGGCCAGCTTCACCTGGGTGCTGACGGACGGGCGGACGGAAGAGCACGTCTACATCATCGGCGGCGCCTCGCAGGGGCGCCCGCGGCGGATTTTCTGGACCGACTGGCCCTATGAGGCGCCGGCCGTCAACCTCGCCGGCAAGTTCGTGAAGTTTTTCGGCAACCCCGACATCCTCACGCCTCGTTATGGCGTCGTGACCAACATCACCGGCGGCATTTCGCAGGTTCTCACGAACAAGATCACGCGCGGCCTCTATGTGGACCAGACCACGAAGCAGCTCTTCGCGGCCGGCGAGATATCCGGGCAGGTGCTGATGGTCTACTACGACTCCGGCACCTTCGAGACACCGCTTCTCGTGCAGGTCGTCGAAGTGGCGCGGCCGCAGGTCATCCCCATGACGGGCCGCATCGGCGAGCCCCTGCGCCCCAACGGCGGCGGCTACAACACCGACGGCCTCAGCGCGCGCCCGACCGTGGCGGAGGAAACCGACAACCGCGGCCCCTACCTCTACCAGCACGCGGGAGAGAATTCCTACAGCCCCAAGCATGGCAACGTCTACCCGCTGCGGCCGACCGTCGCGGCGCGCTGGAACGCCGAGGTGTACTGGATGGAGACGGACGATCTCCAGGTCCAGTGGCCCTTCGAGCTCTGCCAGTACGAATGCGACTGGCCGGACGACGCCCCGGTCTTCGTCCGCGGCACGCTTGCGGGTGCGGACGGCGCCATGGACTACGGCCGCCCGCTCTTCATCCCGGGCGACTACACCGCCACTCTGATGGACTTCCAGGAACCTGAAGGCCATGCCCGCGCCGTCGAGCCCGACGGCACCTTCGTCACGCACGGAGCGGGCTGGTCGCTGCTGCGGCTTTCCGGCGACGACAACGTCTGGTTCCTCCCCGTGCGCTCCGTCCTGCGCGACGACCCCGCCCGCTTCACGCTCGCGCCTTCCGACCTCGAGGTCGGCCTCGAGGTGAAGCTGCGCGGCGGCTCGGTCGCCGGCATCGCGCCGGGCTGGCCCGCGCCGGCCGTCGACTCCTCCCTGCCGGGCTATCTCTACCGGGCGGCATCCGGCACGTCCTACAATCCGGCGCTCTACACCGATCCGGCACCGGCCGGCGAGAGCACGGGGGGCGGCGGCACCGGCACGACCGGGAGTTCCGGCAACACCCTGCCGTCCGCCGTCTTCCCCGTGACGGTGGACGGAAGCCCCTTGGAAGTCTGGTGGTGCACCGCGTTCCTGACGGACGACATGCCGGCGGCCATCGCCATCCCGTCCCTGCCGCAGGTTTACAACCCGGTTTGGCCGACCGTCTCCCAGGTGCCGCAGATCGTCCTCGCGAGCCAGCGGGGCAGCGCCAACGAGGCCCTCTACGAGCAAGGCGGCGCGCTCGTCTTCGATGCGACCAACTCCTGCATGGAGCTGCCTGAGCGTGCCTACTTCACTCAGGACGGCGGTGCCATCCATTTCTGGACACGCGCCTGCGACTCGACGGCCGGCTACGGTCAGCTCCTCGACCTCCAGGGCGGCGGCGACCATCCCTTCTCCCTGGCCATTGCCGCGAATGTTCTCCCCGGGTCTCCCGCCACAGAGACCTATCGCCTCGTTCTGACGGGCTGGCAGGACCCCGGCACTCCGACCAACGTGATTGTGGAGGTTGGCCAAGATTCGAGCGATCCCTTCAAATGGGTGAGCGTCGGGCTCGTGCGCTCCGGCACCACCTTCCGCCTCTATCTCGACGGGCGGCTTGCCCTTGAGCGCGACCTCCCCGCTTTCGCCATCTGCGAGTTCGACGCCTGCCTGGCCGACGGCTTTCTCGGCGCAGCCCAAGCGATGGAAGCGAAGCCGGGCCGCGAGATCGCGGAAGTCACTTTCTGGAACAAGCCGTTTACGGCCGAGGAGTTCCGGACGCTCGCCTACCGTAAGCCCGTTGCGACGGACCCCGGCCTGACGGGTTACTTTGCCTTCGAAGACGGGCGTGACCTGGCCGTGGTGCCGGGTTCGAACCTGCGCACCGCCTACGAGCGAATCCACAATCACCCCTGCGTCTGCCGAGACGTGCTGCTGCGCACCCCAGGCGCCCCCGCCCTGGGCACCGGCATCATCGACGCGGACGCCACGCCGGTCATCTATGCGCAACCCGACCCCGGCGGCATCGGCTACAACCCCAACGAGGAGCACGCCTTCGTCCGCACCGGGAGCGGCGGCCACGTGGTCTGGGCCCTGCGCTGCGACCTCAACACCGAGACCAGTTCCCGCCCCGGCGTCTTGATCCAGTACGCGAAGGACGGCCGCGCGCAGATGCAGTACTTCTCGGTCGTCCTGACCAACTCCGTCTATCCGGAACTGGCTGCCGACTGCGTCGCCGGCCAGCAGCTTCCCGGACCGCACCCGCTCGACTACCTTGATGATCCGTGGCTCGACGAGACCTACTGGACCCTGCCGCAGGGCCAATCCGAGCCCGTCGCTTTCCGCGACCGTAAAAAACAGCTTTGGGCCCGCTGCGCCGGCACCCTGCCGATCCACATGTATTACCGCATGCAGGAAGGGTTCTGGTTCCCGACCCTGGCGGCGGACACGCAGCCTGCTGTCGGCACCCCCATCCCGTGGCTCTCGCAGGTGGGCGGCCACACGCCCAACCCCAATTCCGAGCGTCCCGCCCGCTGGACCTGGCATGTCACATGGCCCGAGGAAGTCCCCGAGATGGCGATCGGCCAGACGCTCACGCTGCCCGCCGGCGGACTTCCCGAGGTCTGGAACGCCAAGAGCGTGGGCGTCGTCTATCCCGACCCCACGACGGATTCCGGCACCGTCCTGCTCTACGACCCGACCGTGGCGCAAGCGGTCGCCTTCGACCCGAACCACCTCGCCGCCCTCGGCCTCAAAACCGGCCCCAACGAGAAGCTGCTGAGCCGCAAAGGAAAGTACTGGTTCCAGGATATTCCGCCAGCCATCAGCTCCCGCGTCTATGTCGACCCCGCCGCCCGCAGCCTCGTCTGCATCGGCTCCAAAGAGGAGAACCCCGGCGGCGTCGAGCTGCTCCATGTGAACGTCCTCTCCGCCGAAGAGCGTCAGACGCTCCTCGATCTGGTGGACCCCTCGCTGCGCACGGGCGACGCCTGGACGGCGTGGAGCGCCGCCGTCGCTGCTCTGGCCACCGCGCCGGTGAAGCCCACGAGCGCCCACTTCGAAAACAACACCGACCTGCGGATCGACTACAGCCCCGCCGACCACTACGCGCTCACCGCCCTTGGCGCGACCAACTACGTGGTGCTCATCGAGAACGACGCCACCAACCGCGCCACCGGCGTGATCCCCGGCGACGCCATCTCGATGCAGGTACTGCGCGTCATGCCGCGCTACTTCACGGGCCGCGTCGTCACACGCGAGGACCCGCTCAACCTCCTTTCTCAGCAGCTCTCGGTGCTTTACGAAGAGTCCTTCGCGGGCAAACCCGGCGACTACCTTTTCCAGTGGAAAAAGGCCACGCCCAACGCCGACGGCACCGTCCCCGACGACTACGACACCGCCTATCAGGCCCGGTTCCCCGACACGGCCGGACTCACCCGCTTCGTGATCGGCGGCCAGGGCGACACCCTCGCCAACATGGTCAACACCTACTATATCATGCGCTACCGCGCCGCCGGCACCAACTGCCCCGCCTACGCCGTGATGGGCGAGCAATGGAGCGAATGGTGCGCACCGCCCGCGCTGGCCGAGGGCTGGGTACAGCGCGTGCTCAATAACGTCACGCCCTTCACCCAGCGCATGCAGGACCTCTACGAGAACGAGGCCGAGGACGCCGTCTCCATGATCCGGCAGGCCGGCGGCCCCTATGAGGGTGACGTGGCTCTCAATCAAGACAACCTCCTCAGTGTCGGCCTGATCCAGCTCTACCAGACCATCCTCAACAAGGCCGAGACGATGAGCCTGCTGCAGCGCACCAACGACGGCGACGCCAACAAACAGCTCCTCCTCGCCGTCCAGCGTCTGGCAGACCTCTACAACGTCCTGGGTGACGAGGCCTACACCGATGCCCTGAATCCGACCATCGCCATCGGCGCCAACTATGGCCTCGTCGAGGGCGGCCTCGGCCTCGGTTACGACTACGGCGCGCTCGCAAGCGGGCTTTTCTGCTTTGACAACCAGCTTCCCAACCTGCTCGAGGAGGAGCTGGCGCTCTTGCGCGGCCGCTCCGGCGCCAACGCGCCCGGCACCACCATCGGCCCTTACTACAACCGCCTCGTCTGGAACTTCACGCGCGGCATCACCGCCGGCGAGGTCGCCTACGCCGTGAACTACAACATCAGCGGCGAAAAGACCTCCACCATCGACTACCAGCAGGCCGCCGAGGCTTTCCCGCAGGGCCACGGTGACGCCTACGGCCACTACCTCTCCGCGCTGGCCGGCTACTACCGCTTGCTGCGTAATCCCTACTTCAGTTGGGGCACGCCCGCCATGGGCGAGATGGTCGTCGCCGACAGCGTGGTGAACGTCGACTACTACGACGAGTCCACCTTCGCCAAGGCGGCAGCCAAGGTGGCCAAGACCGCGGTTGATATTGTGGACCGCACCGCGCGCAAGGCGTGGAAGGAAGCCGACGTCAGCGCAGGTTACCTCGACAGCAACCCCTCTCGCGCCTTCGGCTACGGCGAGTGGGCCTCCCGCGGCGGCTACGGCGCCCTCTGCAACTGGGTCGTCGCCAACTCTCTCCTCCCCGAGGCCGGCGGCGTCACCAACACCTACCGCATGCAGTTCACCGGTGACTCCTCAGGCTTGACGGGAGCGCTTCCCGCCAATGCCTCCACCACCAACGCGGCGGCGAGTTGGACTCTGGAACTCCGCTTGCAGGCAGATGAGCAGCACGACGCCGACGCCACCCTGCTCACCTGGATGGGAGAGGCGCGCGAACAAACACTCGTCGTGAGCCTCTCAGCCGCCGGGACCCTTGGCGCCGGCGTGTACACCAACGCGATGGAGATCGTCGACGCGGGCGGCACATGGGAGACCAACTACGTCTCCGAAGCCGCTTGGGCCTTTGACACCGCGCCCGTGGCCCTCGTGCCCGGCCGGGCGTACCTCGCGGCGCTCAGCCACCGGGGAGACACGGAGACCGTCGATCTGCGCGTGTTCGACGCCGACGGCACCAAGGTCGCCTCCTGCACGCACGCCATCGGCAGCGCCATGCCCGCTCTGACGGGCGGCGACATCGCCGCCGGCCTGAACTACAAGGGGGCGCTCGCCAACTTGCGCTTCTGGGAAAACGAACGTTCCGACGAAGCGCTTGTCGCCGGCTGGGAGACGGTCGCACCCACCGCGCAGGGGCTCGTCTCCTCTCTGCCTATGACCGCCTCCTCCGCAGACGATACGGCGCTCATTGACGAGGCCTCCGGCCTCGCCTGGCATCCCTACGACGTTTTCTGGCGTGTGGTCGAGGCTTCCGCCGCCCAAGAGACACTCAACGATCAAGGCCTGCTGCGCATCGACCGCGGCACAGTGACTGAACTCGGCGAACTCGCCGAGTGCGTTCACCAGCTCCAGCTCAAGACCGACGCGATCGACGCCGGCCTCAACCCGCTCGGCCTCGCCGGGGGCGCCATACCCTTCGATCTCTCGCCGCTCGGCGAGGGCGAAACGGGCGCGACCCATTTCGAGCAGATCCGCGACCGCGCCAAAGTTGCGCTGAAAAACGCCGCCACCATCCTCAACGAGGCGCAGGAGAACGGCTCCCGTCTGCGCCAGATCGAAGACGCGCGCGCCGGCTATGCCAACCAGCTCGACACCATGGAGAACGCCTTCAAAAGCGATCTCATCGCCCTCTTCGGCTATCCCTACTCGGGCGATATCGGCCCCTCCGGCACCTACGCGCAGGGCTATGACGGCCCCGACCTGATTCACTACATGTGGATGGATCTCGCGCCCTACGGGCTCTCCGACATTGAAGACATCCGGAGCGTCACCACCAAAACCTACCGCCTCGCCTCCTTCATCGAGCGCCAGGCCCTCGGCATGTGGATTAACGCCTTTGCCTCCGAGAGCGGCTCGACGACGTTCTCCCTCAGCTTCTCCGCCAGCGGTCTGGCGCAAAAACCGGACGCCGTCACCGGCGCCCGGCGCGCGCCGGGCGAGATCCAGCAAGCCTATGGGAACTACCTGCAGGCCTACGCCAGGGTGAAACGCGCCCTCTACCTCTACGAACAGCGGACGGGAGACATCGAGATCAAGATCAGCTCCGCCGCGATTCAGCGGACCCTCGCGGAAGTCAAGGCCGTCATTCTCGAGGGCCTCGCCATCTACCACAAGATCGCCGCCGCCAAGCGCCATGCGCTCAACCTGTCGCTCAACGCGATCAACTACGGGCTCTCCTTCGCCGAAATGCTCGACCTCCAGATCGACCAGGGCATTCCGGACATCAGCGGCGCCGGCCTGACCGTCAACGTCGACCCTTCCGCCATCGCCAATGCCACGCTCGCGCCCGGCGACATCGCCACGCAGACCTCGCTCCTCGGGAGCAAACTGATGGTCCAGAACGCGCTCGTCGACGACATCGGCAAAGGCTGGGGCGACGCAATCAAGGAGACGGTCTCCATGGCCGCCGGTTACATGTCGGACATGAACGACGCCTACCTGCCCGTCTTCGACGCCTTCTACGCGCAGATTTCGGCCCGTGACGAACTCGAATCGGCCTGGGGCGAGATGCTCGCCGCACAGGCCGCGTACGAGACGGTCATAGCCAAGGCGCAGCGCCTGCTCGAGTCCCGCGAGCTCGAGCGCCAGCAGGCCGCGGTCGCCCTCACCAAGCTCCGCTACCACGACATGTTCTTCCGCCAAAACCGCAACGAATCTCTCGCCCGCTACTCGGCCGTCTTCGACCTCGCTCAGAAATACGTCTATCTGGCAGCCAAGGCCTACGACTACGAGACCGGGCTGCTCGCGGCCGACCCCGAGGCCGGCGACGCTTTTCTCAAGGATGTCATCGGCGCCCGCGCGCTCGGCGTGTTCGACGATGCCGGCAACCCGGTCGCCGGCGGCGGTGTCGGCGATCCCGGCCTCGCCGACATCATGGCCCGCATGGACGCCAACTGGCTCGTCCTCAAAGCGCGCCTCGGCATCAACAACCCGCAGCCCTACGCCACTTGGTTTTCGCTGCGCAAGGAACTCTTCTGCATCCTGCCCGGCCCGCAGGGCGACGCCGCCTGGAAGTCCGAGCTTGCCAAATATTGGGTCGAGGACCTCCTCACGCTTCCCGAGTACCGACGCTACTGCCAGCCCTTCCAGGCCGTCGGCGGGCTCCAGGCAAAGGAACCCGGCCTCGTGATCCCGTTCTCCACCTTGATCGACTTCGCCCGGAACTTCTTCGGCAACGACCTGGCCGGCGAAGACAGCGCCCTCGATTCCACCTACTTCGCGACGAAGATCGCGGCGGCCGGCATCTTTTTCGACGGCTACAACGAGAAGCTCAACGGCTACACCGGAACCGCGCCCTTCGCGCTGACCCCTGCCGTTTACCTGATCCCCATCGGCGACGACCGCATGCGTGCCCCGGGCTTGGAAGACGGCACGGTGCTCTCGTACCGCATCGTGGACCAGGTCGTGCCGCTGCCCTATACCGTCGGCAGCGCGCACCTTGACGATCCCGACTGGACGCCGCTCTACGACGGCTACACCGGCGGCGTCGACCTCGCCGCGCGCATCCGCAAATACCCCTCTTTCCGCGCCTACTTCGGCGCTGGCGGCCCCTCCCCCGACCAGCTCGACTGCCCGCGCCTCGTTGGCCGCAGCGCCTGGAACACCCGCTGGCTCCTCATCCTCCCGGCGGGCACACTCAACGCCAACCGCGACGACGCGCTGCAGACCTTCATCAACGGCAAAGACGCCAACCGCGACGGCACCGTTGACCTCTCCGGGGTCAGCGACATCCGCCTCGGCCTCAAGACGTACTCCCACTCGGGTAACTAGCCATGAAAAAAAGCCTAACAAACCTCCGCAACGGCGGCGCACGCGCCGTGGCCGGCACCCTGTGCTCTCCGGTGCACGCCGTGCTGGCACTGCTCTTGATCACGGTCTCTCACGCGTTAGGACAGGCGGGCACCCTGCCGCCCTTTACGTTTGTCGGCAAAGTAACCAACGATGCCGGCATGCCATACGGCACCAACTCCGCTGTGGAGATCCGCGTCAAAAACTTCGGAGGCGGACTGCTGGCCAAAACCGTTATCCGCGTTTCCGACGCGTCACCATACAATTTCCGCCTCGCCGTCCCGGTCGCCAGTGCGGATGCCGCCGGCTACGCCACATTCGGCGAGAACCTGGCCTTCGAGGTCTACGATGGTGTGGGCACGACCTACACCAGCCTCGTCCCGGCTGAGCAGGCGGTGGTCGGCGACCCCGGCGGCATCGCCGTCATCAACCTCTCGCTCTCCGTTGACGCCAATGACAACGGCATTCCCGACGGGTATGAGAATTACATCTCGTACCTGATGGCCGCGCAGGGCATCGCCGGCCCCTACGACCCCGATGCCGACTCCGACGGCGACGGCTTTAGCAACCGTGCCGAGTTTCTGGCCGGCACCGGCCCGCTCAATGCCGCCGACAGGCTCCACATCGCAGCCACCGGCACGTATAATTCCGGCATAACGGGCGACGGCCTTTTCGCCATCACCTTCGTCACCGCCGCAGGCCGCACCTACTCCGTCAAGGCCACAGCCGACCTCGCCGCCATAGACAGCGCCGGTCGCGCCCCCTTCAGGGCTCACCCCGCCTCAGCGGCCACGCAGACCTATCTGCACACCTCAAGCCTTCAGGCCGAGGCCGTCACCCTCTACCTGATCCCAGAAGGCGCAACCCGCTTTTACCGGGTCGCGGTCGAATGAAAACGCGGTGCCAGATTATTCCGTGCGTCAGCTTCACGCTCCTTTTTATCGCGGCGTTTGTGCTGACGCGCGTCTCGCTCGCCGCCACCGCCGCAACAAACACCGTAACCTCCGCACCGCCACAAAGCTACACCAACCATGCGGGGCATGTGCTGGTCGGCGCATTGGTTTCCGCCGACGCCAAAAACGCCACCTTCCGGCTGCCTGGCGGCGCCACGCGCACCCTGCCGCTCTCCATCTTTCCGCCTGCCGAACGCGAGCGCATCGGCATTTCCAGCGGCACCCTGCAGCCGCCGCAAGCGGTCGCAGAGGCGCTTGAGCGGTGCCGCTTATCGCTGCAACGCATTGATGTTCTGGTCAGGGTCGGGCAGCAAAGCGAAGAGTCGGCGCAAAAAAGCCGCGACTTAGAGCGCCAGGCTGTTCGCGCGCTTATCGCCGACCTCGAAAAACAGAGCCTCCTCACGTCCGCCGCCGCCGCCTACTTCACAACCCGCGTTACGCGCTTTCCGAGCACAGAATCCCCAACCTTGGGTGCGATTCCGTTTAAACCAAACTGAATCGCCAGTCAGTTCGACAGCATGATCGGGAGGTTTGCCCAGCCATCCTCTGCACCGAAGAGGGATGGAGCGAACCCCAACAGAACTGCCATGCGCCCCTCGATCCCGCGATCAGTAAGACTTGACATATATAGGCCGCATTTGCTCAAATACAGTGGTTCTGGTATGTTTTCCCATAGGAGCTTGTTTGGTTGGATAACGATCAGGCGAACGGCCCCGGCTGTCTGGAAAGTGAGTGTGCGGAATGCCTGTTTCTTCTCGTGCTTCCGAGAATGAAAGAATCTTGCTGATCGAGGACAACGAGCAAAACCGGTATCTGGCCACCTTTTTACTCGAGCAGGCCGGGTGCAAGGTCGTTCACGCCGCAAACGGGCCCCTCGGCATCCAGCTCGCCGGGTACGATGACTTTGACCGCATTCTACTTGATATTCAATTGCCTGGCATGAATGGCTATGACGTGGCCAGGGCGCTGAGGCAATTGCCCCGGATGGCGGATGTGCCGATCGTGGCGGTGACCTCCTACGCCATGCCGGGGGACCGCGAGAAAGCCCTTGCCGCCGGGGGCGACGGCTATCTGGAAAAACCCATCAACCCAGACACCTTTGTCGCAGATGTGAAACGTTTCGGCGTCCGTTGCGCGAAGGAGTCGCCCAGTCCATGACAGCAGGCAATCGAGATTCCAACGCCAACGCCATTCTGCGCGTCGTCGTGCCTTACGCCGTGTTCGCCAGTCTGTGGATCCTGCTTTCCGACCGCTTGCTCGCGGGGCTGGGTTTCGACGCCGCCGCTTTTGTCTTGTTCTCCATTTTCAAAGGTTGCGCATTCGTGCTGGTAACTTCCGTACTGCTGGCCTGCCTGGTGTATCGAGATGTGAAGGGCCGGTGCCGGGTCGACGAAGAACTCCGCCGCCTACATGAAGAATTGCAGCACCACGCGGTTGAGCTGCGGGAGCGCGTGGAGGCGCGCACGCGCGAAGTGGTCGAGACCACGAGTTTTTTGAACGCCTTGGTGGACCACATCTCCAGTCCCATCTTCTATAAGGACGCGAACGCGCGGTTTCGGGGCTGCAACAGCGCATACGAGAAAGCGTTCGCGATCAGCCGGAATGCGATCATCGGAAAGACCGTGCTCGATCTGGACTATCTGCCTATGGCGGATCGCGAGGTCTACCAAGCGGAGGACACGGACATGATCGCCAACGGGCGCACCTTGAACCGCGAGGCGGTCATTCCGTTTGCCGACGGGCGCGAGCACCAGACCCTGTATTCGGTCAGCGGATTCCGCGCGCCGGAC
The DNA here is from genome assembly GCA_017999015.1 of Kiritimatiellia bacterium. GTDB lineage: Bacteria > Verrucomicrobiota > Kiritimatiellia > RFP12 > UBA1067 > DUPH01. Next base: position 6,365 of record JAGOBZ010000002.1, on the reverse strand, counting down.
GGTTCGCCCGGCGGGCTGGTCGGCATCATTGTGGATGTCACGCCCCTCAAGGAGACCGAGGCGGCACTGCGAGATGCCAAGCACGCCGCCGAATCGGCAGACCGGCTTAAATCGGCCTTTCTTGCGACGATGTCGCATGAATTGCGAACCCCGCTCAACTCGATCATCGGGTTCACCGGCATCGTCCTTCAGGGGCTGGCCGGGCCTCTGACAGAAGAGCAGCGCAAGCAGCTCGGCATGGTGCAGGGCAGTGCGCGGCATCTGTTGGCACTCATCAACGACGTGCTCGACATCTCAAAGATCGCGGCGGGTGAGCTGCGGGTGAGCTGCGCGGTTTTTGATCTGCGCGCGCTGCTCGAACGGGTTGTGACGGCGTTACGGCCGATGGCCGCGATGAAGCGCCTGACCTTGCAGGCGCAGATTGACCCAGAGATCAGCGATATGACGAGCGACGGGCGGCGGGTCGAACAGATCCTGCTCAACCTGCTCAATAACGCGGTGAAGTTTACGGAGCGGGGCGAAGTGAAGCTGTGCGCCAAAAGTGAAGACGGGCTGCTGCGCGTCGCCGTATCCGACACCGGCGTCGGCATCAAGTCCGAAGATATCGCAATCCTGTTCCAACCGTTCCGGCAGATCGACACCGGCTTGGCGCGCAATCACGAAGGGACGGGGCTTGGCCTGGCGATCAGCAGGCGCCTTGCCGAACTGCTGGGCGGCGATATCCGCGTGGCCAGCGACTGGGGCAAAGGCACCGTCTTCACCGTCACGTTGCCGCTGGCCATGACCCAGACAACAGCACCTAACCTTGCGGTGCATACATGAAAAAAACGCTTATCGTCGATGACCGGGCCGAGAACCTCTACCTTCTGCGTGTGCTGCTCCAAGGACGGGGTTACGAGGTTTTTGAGGCCCAAAACGGCGCGGAGGCACTCGATCTCGCCCGACAGACTCCGCCCGATATTGCCATCACCGACCTGCTCATGCCGGTGATGGACGGCTACACGCTGCTGCGCCACTGGAAAGCCGATCCCACGCTCAAGGCGATCCCCGTCGTCGTCTACACCGCCACCTACACCGATTCTCAGGACGAAAGGCTCGCACTTGACTTGGGTGCCGACGCTTTTATCCTCAAGCCCGCCGAGCCGGATGTCTTTTTGACGCAGCTTGACAGGGTTTGCGCTCGGGCGACGCAGGATTGCCGTGCCGCTGCCGAGCCTGCCCTGACGGAAGACCCGATCATCCTCCGAGAATACAGCGAGGTTCTCGTTCGCCGACTTGAGGAAAAGTCCCGCCAGCTCGAACTCGCCAATCAGGATCTGCTGGAGCGCGAAGCGCGTTTGCGGGCGAGTGAGGCGCATTTCCGGACATTGATCGCAAACGCATCCGATCTGGTCAGTGTCGTGGACGCGCAGGGCGTGATGCGCTTTCAGGGGCCTTCCAGCGAACGGATACTGGGCTATGCGCCTGATAAGATGATGGACAGGCCGGTCTTTGACTGGATACATCCGGACGACGCGCAGCGCGTCGCCGCGTCGATTCAGCAGGCGCTGGACGATCCAAGCCTGCCGGTGCACGTGGAGCTCCGGTTCCGTCACGGCGACGGGTCATGGCGCAGGCTGGAGGCCATCGGCCGACGTATCGAAGACCCCGACGGCTCGCCCGTCATCGTGGTGAATTCCCGCGACGTGACCGCCAGCAGGCAGGTGGAAGAGCAATTCCGCCAGGCGCAGAAGATGGAATCGATCGGTCGCCTTGCCGGCGGCGTAGCGCACGATTTCAACAACCTGCTCATGGGAATTTCGGGCTTTGCCGAGCTGTGCCAAGATGACCTCCCCCTCGGGCACCCTGCGCGCGCAGGGATCGGCGAAATCCTGAACATCGTCGAGCGCGCCGCCACGCTGACCCGGCAACTCCTCGCCTTTGCCCGCAGGCAGAACGTGGTTCCTCAAGTGCTGAAGCTCAACGATGCCGTCGCAGGGATGATCAACATGCTGCGCCGGCTGATCGGCGAAAACATCGTCCTTTCGTGGCAGCCCGGCAAGTGCCTGGGAGCTGTGAGGATCGATCCCGGCCAAGTGGACCAGATTCTCGCCAATCTGTGCGTGAACGCGCGCGACGCCATCTCGGGCACCGGCAGGGTGACCATTGAGACCGGTGACGTTTACATCGATGCGTCACAAGGCAAGGGTCATGCCGACTGCAGTCCCGGCGAGTATGTCATGCTCTCGGTTACCGACGACGGTTGCGGGATGGATGCGGCGACACTGGAAAACATTTTCGAACCCTTCTTCACAACCAAGGTTGTCGGCAAGGGCACAGGGCTGGGGCTTTCGACGGTCTATGGGATTGTGAAGCAGAACGATGGCCTCATCGAAGTCTGCAGCGAACCAGGCCAAGGCACGACGTTCCGGATCTACTTGCCCCGAGTCTCTGACTTGAGAGTTGGGAGTTGAACGTTGAGCGTTGAGAGTTACCCAGTAATCAGTTGGCTGGGATGCGCGAAGGTCGCGCGTTTCTAGCGAAAAGATACGCAAGGCTGGGGGCGCGGACGGCCTCGTCCGCGGAAAAGGCCGTCAGGAGAGTACTCCTTTCCGCCCCCTCTGCCGGTTCTGCGATAGATTGAATCCCGCAACCCGACTGTGTTATTGTAATGCCGTCATGAGTACACGAATGATGCTGTTCCGATTGTTGCCCGTTCTGCCGTTCTGTGTTGCTTTCGCGCAAACGCCGCCACCCCGGCCGGTCACGCTCACGAACATCGCCTACTATGGCGAGCAGGCGCTGGCCGGCGCGGACGATTACCGGCGCACGCAGTGCCGGCTCGATCTGCGCTATCCCGCTGACCGTAAAGGGTTCGCCACGGTGGTCTGGTTCCACGGCGGCGGCTTGCAGCACGGGCGCCGGCACTTCATCGAACTGAAAGACCCCTCGATCGCGGTCGCCGCCGTGGGCTACCGCCTCTCGCCCAAGGTCAAGCACCCCGGCTATCTGGAGGACGCGGCCGCAGCCACCGCCTGGATCCTGTCCAACATCGCCCAGTATGGCGGCGACAGCAACAAAGTGTTTGTCTCGGGCCATTCAGCCGGCGGCTACCTCTCGGCGATGGTCGGCATGGACGCGCGCTGGCTCAGCCCGCACGGATTCTCAAACCTCCAGCTCGCCGGCATTGCCCCCATCAGCGGCCAGGTCACCACCCACTTCCACGTCAAGAAACTGCTGGGCGACAGCGGTCCTGAACTGCGTCCGCTGATCGGCGAGTTCGCCCCGCTCTACCACAGCGCCAGCAACCTGCCGCCGGTCTGCCTGATCACCGGCGACCGCGCGCTGGAGTACAAGAACCGCGTGGAGGAGAACGCCCTGCTGGCGGTCAGCCTCAAGAACCTCGGCCACCCTTGTGTCGAGTTTTACGAGATGGGCGGACTCGACCACGGCACGGTCGGCGAGGGCGGCCTGATCCCGCTCCGGAATTTCATCCGCCGCTGCTGCGCGCCGAAAAAACGCTGACCGCCGCTGACCGCCCATGAATCCCTCTGTCACAGGCCGCATCCATTCGATCGAATCGTTCGGAACCTTGGATGGCCCCGGCATCCGGTACGTCCTTTTCCTGCAGGGTTGTCCGCTGCGCTGCCTCTACTGCCACAATCCCGACGCGCGCGGCGAGTCAGGCGGCACCGTCATGAGCGCCGGCGAGGTGATGGCCGACATCCTCACTTACCGCGCCTTCATCGCGCGCGGCGGCGTCACGCTCTCCGGCGGCGAACCGCTGCTGCAGCCCGCGTTCACCTGCGCGGTGCTCGACGGCTGCCGCGAGCAGCGGTTGCACTGTGCGCTGGACACCTCCGGTGCCGTGCCGCTGGCGCGCGCCGCCCCGGCGATCGACCGCGCGGACCTGGTGTTGCTGGACATCAAGGCGCTGGAGGATGACCTCTGCGAACCGCTGACCGGCCGCAGCTCCGCCAACACGCTGGCGACGCTGGAGTATTGCGAGACCACCGGCAAGGCGGTCTGGATCCGCCATGTGCTGGTGCCGGGCTACACGCTGGACAAAACGCGGCTGGAACGGCTCGCCGATTATCTGCTGCGCTTCGGCTGCATCCGCAAAACCGAACTGCTGCCGTTTCACAAGATGGGCGAATACAAGTGGAAGGCGCTCGGATGCCCTTACGCCCTGACCGAGACACCGCCTCCGACAGACACCCAGATGAACGAGGCCCGCGCGATCTTCCGTCGGCGCGGCCTCGTCCCATAGTGCGCGGCGGGGGCCGCGTTCCTCAAGCCGCAGGACGGTCGAGCAGCACCTGATCGTTTTCGTCGACTCCGCCCGTCACTTCGACGTAATCGGTCGAGAAACGGCCGGTCTTGACCTCCCGCTCGATTTGGCCGTCGCCTGCCCGCACCTTACAGAAGCTCTTGCCGTCGCGGTTGTAGATGCCCTCGACCGGCACATAGAGCACATCCGCAACCTTTTCGACGACGATCTCGACCTGCACGGTCATGCCCGGCGTGAGCCGTTCATCCGCTTCATTGGTGGAGATATCCGACGCATAGACTTTGGGACTGCTCTGGTCCCAAGGTATGATCGGCGTCGAGGCGCCCGAAATGCGCACGATCTCGCCGGTCAAGGTCAGATCTGGCACAGCCTTGGCGCGGATCACCACCGGCAGTCCGATCTTGATGTGAGAGCGGTACTCCTCCGGGATATTGACCTGGACCTTGAATTTGGTGACATCCGGAATGAGGCCGATCGGTTCGCCGATACTCACATCGGCGCCGACCTTGATCTCCTTCGGCGTATCCCAGCGGTTACGCCGGTTCTCGCCGTGGATCAGCATGCCGTCGGCCTGTGCGCGGATCACCAGTTTCTCCATGTCTGCCCGCACATCCCGCAGGTCATTGCGGTAATCGATGATCAGTGTCTCGCGATTGGCGATTTCAATGCGTTTCTTGCTGATTTTGGCGTTATTGTTCACGATGGTGCGCTGCACGGTCAACTGGCTCTTCATCACCGCTTCTTCCAGCTTTGAGATCCGTTGCGGATACTCGTAACGCTTGAAGATGCGCAGTTCATAAAAAGCCTTGTCCATGGCCTGTTCCGCCGCAGAAAGCGTTTTCTCGGCGTCAGCCACTTTTTTTTCGGCGGCCGTGACGGCCTCAGGCTCCTGCGAGATGGCATCCGTCAGTGCTTTTTTGGCATCGTCCAGCCCGCGCTTGGCGCTGTCATAGGCGGTCGAGGCGTCCTGCGTGACCTGCACCAGGTCTGTCTTCTTGCGCGGCGCGTCCTCGTCTTTGTATTTTTCGTATTGCTCCTGAGCGTCACGCAACGCATCCACCGCCGATTTCAACTCGGTCAGGTTGTCCGCCCGGATCATCTCCAGATCCTGCAGCGCCAGCTTGTAATCCTCTTCGGCCAGTTGCAGCTTGCGGGTGAGATCCTTCTCCTGTTCGACAAACCATTCGTCCGACAGCTTGAAGATCACATCATTCGAAACAACCGTCGTGCGGTCCGGCACCAACTCCACCAGCTTAAGCTGGCCATGGCCGCGCTTGCCGTCAAACCGCAACTGCTGGCTGCTGATGGCGTCAAGCTGGCCCTCGAGCCGGAATGCGATGTTGAAGCCACCGCGCCGAACCGTGTAGAAACGGTCCAGGCTCTCGCCCGTCGGCGTTTTCGCGCGCTCCGCGCATCCGGACAGCAGCGCCATTGCCGTCAACACAACATACACTTGGACACGATAGAACACGGATCTCTTCTATCCTTTCACCTGCCGCGCACACGGTGCGCCCCCTGCGGCCCTCACTTCTTCATCTCATCCCAAATGGCTTGGTTGTCGCGGGCGACCTCTTCCTCGATCGCTTGGATGCGGGCGCGGAGGTCCTCGGTCACGCCGGCCGCCTGCGTGTCGCCCAACCGGTCAAACGCGCCAGGCTCGACCAGGCGCATGGTCATGAAAATCACGATCTGCGAAGTGAAAGCCTTGGTCTTCTTGTACTGAAACAGCACTCCCAGATACGGGATGTCGGCCAGATAGGGGATGCGCTTCTCGGTTTCGCGCTGCTCCTGGCGCATCAGCCCGCCGATCGTGATCAGCTCGCCGTCGTTCGCCTCCAGTTCCGTGCTGGCGCTGCGCACCACGATGACCGGCGTCTCGAAGCCGCCGGTGTCGACGGTGCGCGACGAGCTCGACACCTCGGGATTGACCTTCACGTGGATGCGGGTGCCCGAGATCATCAGCGGCCGGCAGCAATTCTAATTTTGGCCACATAGCATAGTTGATTTTTGGTTGATTGTTGTTGGGGCGCATGGTTTTTGGTGCTGGACCGGTCTCGGGCGGCCTGCGGGGGCCGCGTCACGCGGCGGCGGCGGC
>JAGOBZ010000189.1 GCA_017999015.1 Kiritimatiellia bacterium | reverse complement strand
TCCCGAACACGGAAGTGAAGGGCCCCATCGCCGAGGGTACTGCAGGATGCGCCTGTGGGAGAGTAGGACGCCGCCGGGTTTTATCTTGGGGGCCGCGGATCGCAAGATCCGCGGCCCCCCTTTTTTTGCCCGGGAAGGATCCCGCTGTTTACGGCCGGCCGCGGGCACGAGAGCCCGGCACAGCCGTCCGGCACCCCGGTCCGGGAGTCTGCCCGCCGTGGAGCTCGTCGCGTGCCTCCGCGTGAGAAATCCCGCCGGAAACCTGTAACCAGAAACCTGTGACCAGAAACCCCGCTACCCGCGGTGCGGCTGCGTCCAAGCCACCTGCGTATCCGGATGGAAATGGCGCGTGAAACCGCTGGGCACGCTCGACTCGATCTTGGCGCGGACGTACAGATCGTCCGGGGTCATGCGGTAAGTGGCTTCTTTGCCCTCGACACACAGCGCTGTCTTGCCGATGTCATCGGAGTAGATCGGCAGCGTGCGCGCGCCGCGCCCCTTTTCTGCGGGACAGCGCACGGTGCGGACTGTCTGGTCGAAACCGCGCCGGGTGGTGATGAAACGGATGCGGTAAGTGACGCCCGGCTCCGCCCGAACCTTGACGTGCAGGCTCTTGGAAGACGCATCAAACGCCACTTCGTCGAGCAGCACGCCGGTGGTGGCGTAATAGTCACCCGCGTCCATGGCGGCCAGCAGTGTGTCGGCCTCTAACGCGGCGCTGCGCACCATGATCCAGGCATCCGCCAGCCGCTGGTCGGGCGTACGGTTGAGATAATAGTGCGTGTCGTCAGAGCCGACCCCGTACAGCAAGGGGGCGCCTTTCAGCGCGCGGAAGGCGTTGACAGTATCCCAGAAGCGGTCGTTGGTGACCGTGATCGCCTCCGGATGCGGCGCAAAGGCCGAGCCGCCGTTGCACACCTCAAAGTGCCGCACTTCAGGGTTGTCGATCAGATGCTGCGGCATGATGTCCCAGTAGATCCATTGCGGGTGATTGAGCATCAGCATCGTGCGGCGGCGCTGCCGGGCGGCCAAGGCCTTGACCTCGCCTGCATCGCGACGGATCAGTTCGGTTACGCCCACGCCGGGCTCATCGACGGGTCTGCTGAGCGGACCGCCTTTGACGAACGGGATGACGTCCGGCAGGTTGACATAGTTCATGTGGACCTGAACACCCTCTTCTTTCAGGTATTGCGTGATCTCCACGGCCGGCATCAGCAGGAACTTGCCCGGCTCTTCGAACCGCGACCGCATCTCGCCGTAGGTCTTCAGGCGGACCTGCGTCTTGCCCTCGAACGTGCGGGTCTCGGCCTCGCTGCCGAACGCTTTACTGTAGGCGTCGAAGAGCGGGCGCCCCACCTGGGGCGGCCACCCCTTCGGATGATCTTCGACCGTGCGCCAGCAGTCGGCTTGATCGGCAAAAACGTTATGGTCGCTGAGTCCGATGAAATCGTAACCGAGCTGTTTATAGATGGAGACAGCCTGTTCCGGAAAGGCGCGTCCGTCCGACCAATACGTGTGCATGTGGAGGTTGCCGCGGTACCAACGCGCACCGCGCCCTTGTTTTGCACCGCCCGTTGCGCAACCGGCCAAAGCCCCCGTGCCGGTCGCCGCCATCAGGCGCAAAAAGTCGCGCCTGCACATCTGTCTGCTCATCTGGCTGTCTCCTCTGTTTGTGCCCCCGGTAAAGGGATCCTCTTTGATGTCCGGTCAACGACGACCGGCATTCGCACCCCCGCTTCATTCAACGCCCCTAGCATACTACCCTCAGTCAATGTTCGTCCAGCGTCTAAAACAGGCGACGCGTCAGCCCTCCGACTCACGCACGCGCGGCGGACGCCCGAAGGTTTCCTCCATGTCCGCCCAGACCAGGCCCAAGCGGATGGTCACCAGCGTCATCAACACAGCCACCAAGATTGCCCCGACGCCCATCAGATAACCCGGCATGCCGACGTTCCATCCGACAAAGAGCGTGCAGACGAGCGAGGCGAGGAACATCGCCTGTCCGGCCAGAATCGCGTTTGGGCGTTTGCGCCAGGCGGCCAACCCTTCGGCATGACCGCGTATCGACTGCAGAATCGGCAGGATCGTGACCAGCAGCATCGCACGTTTGGCCAGAGGGATGTCCACGACCGGCAAGTTTTGTACCTCGCCGAAATACCAGGCAGCCACCTCAGGGATCTGTCCCACCAACGGGAAGAGCGATAGTGCGACGCCGGCAATCAGGCCGAACCAGAACACCGCATGGTCGCGACGGCCGCGCGGCGGGAACGAGAGCACCACCGCCTGCATGCGCAAGGCCGCGAACCCGACCGGATTGACCACGCCCATCGTCACATAATGAATCGGCAGCATACGCGCGGGGTCGGCCGCCCGCGAGATAAAGGCGCCGACCATAAAACCGGACACCGCCAGCAGGACGCCGCCGAAAGAGAGCGGGATGTTGAAGAGGAACTGTTCTTTCACGCCGGCCGTATACTGTCCGGCAGGCTCCAGCGCACGTATCAGCGGTCGCGCCAGCAAAGAGGCGAGCAGGGTTTCCACGCAGATCGGCGCCGTGATCGCCAGCACGCCCATGCGGTGGCCGGTCCAGCCCAGTCGCAGGAAAAGCGGCACCAGCAGGAGCGTCAGGCCGATCCGGAAGAGCGTGGCAAGGTTCACCGCCATGCTGGCGCGCGCGTTGTAGAGCGCCACCAGCGGCACGTTGCGGATGAAGACCAGCACCTGCATCGGGATGCTCAACATCAGGACATCCCGAGCCACGGCATCGAGAGGCGCGGCCAAGCCGAGCACCTGCCGGAAGACGATTCCGTCGAACGGAGGGAAACAGACCAACGCCTGTACCGCCACCAGCGCCAGGCAGAGCATGTGATTCAGCCGGCGAAAGGATCTGAAACCCTCGAGATCGCGGCCGAAAACCATGCCGGTGGTCAACAATCCCCCGCCGAACGCGATGATCACAAACATCACGGCCTGCCCTTGGGCGAAGGCCGCGAGGTCCACGACGCCGTTCACGCCGTGCGACACGATCGCCGCAACCAACGGATAGGTCAGACTCTGTGAAACAGCCTGAAGCACGAGCGGAACGTAAAACCGTACGGCACGTCCCGGCGTATAGTCGGCCGATTGCGGTTGAGGGGAGGCCTTGCAGAACATGCCGCATGAGTGTATCACGCCATGTGCCCAGACGCAAACGCGCGAATTCCGGTTGACAGTGGCGGGCGGGCTTTGCTAAATTCCCCACCCGTTATGGGACAACAACTTAGAAAACGTGTGAAGCGCCAGCGCCGTGACGCCCGGAACAAACGGGTGAAAGAGCGTCTGCGCGCCGGGATGAAAAAGTAGCCTTTTCGTCAAGGTGCGATGGCCGAGTGGTTAGGCAGAGGTCTGCAAAACCTCGTACAGCGGTTCAATTCCGCTTCGCACCTCCATTTTAACCGCTGACTTTCTGCCTTGGCGTGAAGTGAGCGGTTTTTTCGTTTGGTCCGACAAGGATAAAGCATGATCGACGCGGCGTTTGCAAACCGGTATTTCGAGACACACCGTCAGACGATCCTGGACGACTGGTTCGCGCTGCTGCGGATCCCCTCGGTCGGGGCGGACCCCAACCGGCTCGGCGATTGCGCGCGCGCGGCGGCGTGGCTTAAAAAATTCCTGCGGCCTCTGGGTTTCGAGGTGGAGATCCTGACGCCCGGCAGCGGCCTGCCGGTGCCGGTGCTGGTCGCGGAGCGGTCGGGGCGCGAGGGCGCGCCGACGGTGCTCTTTTACGGCCATTACGACGTGCAGCCCGAGGACCCGCTGGCCGGCTGGCGGACCCCGCCGTTCGAGCCGGCGCTGATAGAGGGGCGCGTCTACGCGCGCGGCGCGCAGGACAACAAAGGCCAGGTGTTCGGTTTCCTGCAGGGCGTCAAGGCGCTGGTCGAGGCGGGCGAGAGTCTGCCGACGATCAAGCTGGTGCTGGAGGGACAGGAAGAGAGCGGCAGCTCGGCGCTGAACGATCTCGCGCCGATTCTGCGGCAGCGGCTGCAGGCTGACGTCATGATGGTCAGCGACACCTCGTGCGGGCCGGACAACCGGCCCGCGATCGTGGCCGGCCTGCGGGGGGTGCAGCACCTCACCGTGACGCTGGCCGGCCCCTCTTACGATCTGCACTCCGGCGTGCACGGCGGCGTGGCGCCCAATCCGGCGCAGGGCATGGCGGCGCTGCTCGCCTCGCTGCACGCGGCCGACGGCGCGATCGCGGTGGAGGGCTTCGGCGACCGGGTGCACCATCCGTCGGAGGACGAGAGGGCGATCGCGCGGCAGGGCGCGGTGACGGACGAGCAGTACGCCTGCGAGATCGGCTGTCCGCCGGCCGGCGGCCGGCAGGGGCTGGATGCGGTGACGCGCGGCTGTTTCGAGCCCACGATCGAGATCAACGGCGTGCATGCCGGCTACGGCGGACCGGGCTCCAAGACGGTGATTCCCGCGACGGCGGTCGCGAAGCTCAGCATGCGGCTGGTGCCCGACCAGCGGCCGGAGGAGACGTTCGACGCGGTACGCAGGCATCTTGAGGCGCACTGTCCACGCGGCCTGACGCTGACGCTTTCCGAGGCGTGCGTCGGCGCGCCGGGTTTCCGGCTGCCGCTGAATTCGCCGGTCTTCCGGCTGGCGGCGGAGGTGCTGGGGCAGATGGACGCGCGCGGCGCGATTTTCCGCTGGGAGGGGGCGTCGATCCCGGTGGTGGCGCGCCTGCACCAGCTCACCGGCGCGGCGCCGTTGCTGGTCGGCTTCGGCCGCGAGGAAGACAAGATCCACTGTCCCAACGAATCGTTCGGGATCGACCAGTTCACGCGCGTGATGACCTGGGCCACGCTGATGCTCAAGGCGCTGGTTTAAGCGGGCGCTATAGAGATACCGAAGCATGAAACCAGAAAGCGAGGCGGGCATGATGGTTTTTTTAGCCAGGATGACAGGATTTTTTCGGAGTGCGGCGGCTTGCCGCCGCTTTGGAAAGCGGGAGCAAGCTCCCGCACTCCATAACGGGCACAGCCCGGTAGGGACGCCTCGCCGAGGCGTCCGCGGCGGTCTCGCCGAGACCGCCCTACCGGCTCCTTTCTCCTTTCTCCTTTCTCCTTTTTCCTTTCTTTCGTCCCTCCCGCCCCCAAAACCCTCCGCGTCTCCGCGTCTTTGCGCCTCTGCGTTAAAAAGTAGTCTGGCCGTGCTGGTCTTCGTCGGTCTGACCGCTTGCGCGCACGCCGACATGGCCGAGCAGGTGCGGCTCGACCTGTTCTTCTCGCCGGGCTGCACCGAGTGCGAGCGCGTCAAACGCGAGGTGCTGCCGGAGCTTGAGGCGCAGTACGAGGGCTTTTATGACTTGGTCGGCCATGATCTGCTGCAGCCGGAGTCGGTGCCTCTGCTGGTGGCGTATCAGGAGCGTTGCGGCAACCGCGACAACGGACGCGTGTCGATCATTGTGGACCATACGGTGTTTCTGTCGGGTTACGACGCGATTGCGACCGGGCTGTTTGACCGCGTGAACGCCGCGCTGGTGGCGCGCCAAGATCCGGCGTGGCAGGCGCCGCGCGCGCCCGACTTGGCGGACGACGAGGCGGACGCGGTGGTGCGCCGCACCGTGGACGGGCTGACCTTTTCGGTGGTGGCGCTGGGCGGATTGCTGGACGGCTTCAACCCGTGCGCGGTCTCGACGCTGATCTTTTTCATGAGTGTCTTGGCGGTGGCCAAGGCCTCGCGGCGCACGCGGCTGCTGGTGGGCGTTTCGTTTATCACCGCCTCGTTCTTTGTCTACATGGGTCTCGGTCTCGGCTTCCTTTACGTGTTCCGCCAGGCGCCGAATTTCGCGACCGTAAAAAAGGTGGTGGAGGTCGTGCTGGGCCTCTGCATGATTCCGCTGGCCGTGCTCTCATTTCGTGACGCGATCCGCTTCCGTAAATCGCAGCGTCCGGATGACGTGACGCTTCAGATCCCCAAGACGATCAAGACGCGCATCCACGGCTTCATGAATAGCCGTCTGGGCATGGGCGGTCCGATCTTGGGCGGTCTGGTGACCGGTGCGGGCGTGACGGTGCTGGAGAGCGTCTGCACGGGCCAGAGTTATGTGCCGGTGCTGATGTACATGCTCAAGAAAGAGCATGCCGACCTGTGCACCTGGTGCCTGCTGGTGATCTACAATCTGCTGTTCGTGCTGCCGCTGGCGGCCGTCTTTGTCTGTTTCCATCGCGGCATGCAGCTCACGGCGCTGATCGACTGGAGCAAGCGCAACCTGGTGGTTGTCAAGATCCTGCTTGGTCTCTTCTTCAGTGCCATGGCAGTGCTGCTGCTGCTGGCTTAACACCGTGATCCGACTGATCAAAAGCATGCACCGCGCGCTCAAGCGCCGCCGCCACTACCGGGGCGGGGCGGTGCGCCTCGCGCAGGTGCTGCCCTCGCTGGCGGCGGTATGCGGAGGTCCGGTGAGCGTGCGGCGCGGCCGGGGCGGCGGCCATGATTACGTCTACTTCGTGGAGTGTGTCGGTCGGCCGGCCGGCGTGCTGCGCATCGCGAATCCGGCAT
>JAGOBZ010000188.1 GCA_017999015.1 Kiritimatiellia bacterium | reverse complement strand
TGCCGTTCACGCGCAGCGGCTCGGGCGGCCTGGCCAAATCCGGCGCCGGCACCATGTCCTTTTCGGGAGGCTCCTACACCGGCGCGACAACCGTCACGGCCGGCATCCTGAACCTGAATGTCAACCGGCGCGCGGCGTGGGTAGCGCGCGATGCGGTCGGCGAGTACCTCGACCCCGCGGCCCGCCTCATCCTCAACGGCGGCCACCTCACAGTCACCGGCCGGGCTTCCGCTCCTTCGGTCACCCGGACGTTTACCTTGGGGAAGAAAGGCAGTGCGTATGACCGCGGCGCAAGATCCGGCAACACCAGCGGGCTGGTCGCGGGCATGACGGTGGCCGGCGACTATATCCCGACCAACACGTTTGTCACGTATATCAACGACTCATCTAAACTCACGATCAGCCAGGCCGCCACCAACACCAGCGACCTCGCGATGCCGCTGACGTTCGGGGGTGTCACCAACATGACCTGGCAGACGATCGGCGCGATTGAGCTGCAGCAGAGCGCCACCCTCACCGTGAACGCGAACGGCGGCCCGGGAACCGTACTGGCCGTCGGCGGCCTCACAGGTTCCGGAGGCCTGACCAAGAGCGGCGACGGAACGCTCGCTCTCTACGGACCGGGCACCTACTCCGGTTCGACCGTCATCCAGAACGGCACCGTCAAGCTCACGTCGCCTGTGGTGGTGACGAACGCCTCTTTCGAGACACATGCGCCGCTGGTGGAGCACCCCCCGTACGGGTATTACACAGGTGCGCCGGCCAACACCTACTGGACCTACCAGTCATCCGCAGGCATCGCAGCTTGGGGATCTACGTGGGTATCGGCAAACGCGGTCATCGATGGGGCCTCTGCCGCCTTCGTTCAAACCAGCGATACGGTCGGCGGCATCTCCACGACCGTCGTGTTGCCCTCCGACGGACGCTATGTGATTTCATTCTTGGCCGGCAAGCGGCCAGCCAAGCCCGCCTCAGCGCTGATCGTCGCCGTCGACGGCAACGACCTCTTTCAATTCGCTGCGGAGGAATTCAGCGATGTCGGCACGGTGTATTCGGGTTCGGCGCTGTTGACGGCCGGCACGCACACGCTAGCGTTCCGGGGTGTCTACACCGGGATCGACACCGGAATCTGGATCGACCGCGTCTCGGTCTCGACGCTGGCCGACGGCGAGCCGGACGACAACCTGTTGCCGGCGGGCACGGCGTTGACCGTGATGGCGGATGGCGTGTTGGATCTGGGAGGTGCCGCGCAGACCGTGGCGGCGCTGAGCGGCAGCGGGCTCGTCACCAACGGCGCGTTGACGGTGACGGGGGCGGTCAGTCCCGCCGGCAACGATACGATCGGCGTTTTGATCGTCGCGGCGGACATGACGGTGAGCGGCAGCCTGTCGGTCGACACCGCGCTGGACGGCACCTGCGACCGGCTGACGGTTCAGGGCGCATTGGATGTGACCGGCGCGGCCCTGCAGATCCAAGACACGGAGGCCCTCAACACGGCACACACCTATGTGCTGGCGACCTGCACGCCGGGCAGTCTGACAGGGACCTTCGCCATAACAAATCTGGACGGCGGATCGATCTGGCGCGTCAAATACAGGAATGAGGACGGCGAGATCCGGCTCGAGATGCTGCAAGGCACTCTATTCACCCTTTTTTAAATCTTATAGGCTCTTTGCCTTCAAGGTGCCAAAACTCCTAACTCATCCTTGGGGTACGGATTCAACAAAGTTGAATCGCGCCCGAAACGGGTTCACAGCCTGCCGTATCCTTTGCTATCATGGCGGCGTTTTGGATCTTACAAGGAGAACTCGTGATGAATGGATTTCAGATCGTCGTGTGCGGCAGCCTGGTGCCTGACCCGCTGCAGACACTCGAGCCGGTGACGACCCCGCAGGGCCCCGGGCTCAAGAACGAGACCATGCTGCCGTCGGTGCTCGACCCGTGGTCCGCCCACGCGCTGTATGAGGCGGCCAACCTCGCCAAGCAGGCGGCGGGCAGCAAGGTCTATCTGGTGAGCCTCGGCCCCAAGGCCAAGCTTCAGCAGCTCATGATGACCGTGGCCCAGAAGGTGCCCTTCGAGCTGGTCGCGCTGGACGGCAGCGCCAGCGGCTTTACCGACGCGCACGGCGTGGCGGCCGCCCTGGCCGACGCCATCGCCGCGATCCCGGGCCTCGACAAGAGCCGCCTGCTGGTCTTCGGCGGCTGCGCCTCGGCCTCGCGCGACGCCGGCGTGACCATGCAGCTCGTCTGCGAACGCCTCGGCATCCGCGACTTCTTCGCGGGCGTGGATGAGATCAAGGCGGCGGAGGACGGCTCGTTCGCGGTGCTGGAGCGCATCGAGGGCGGCGAATACCTGGCCTCCACCTGCCAGGGCGCGCCCGCCGTGCTCGCCTGGGCCACGGGCAACCTGCCCGAACCGCCCAACAACCCGCAAGTCGGCATGGCGAACATGCGCGGTGTGATGCCGTCGCTGATGAAAGCCAAGCCGACCCCGGCCGGCGTCGGCGGCATCGCATACGAAACGACCGAGATCCCGCCGCAGAAACGCCAGACCCGCATCGTCAAGGATGCCTCGACCGACGAGATCGCGAAAGAGATCGTCGAGTGGATCAACAACTGATTTGAGTAAGGACGCGCTCCATGTCGAAAACACTCGCACTCTTGCACACTCAGGCCGACGGCTCGTTGCCGAAGGCCGCCCTTGAAACCCTCACCGCCGCCGCCTCGCTGGGCCAGCCCTTCGACGTGGCGATCCTCGGCGCCGGCGCGTCGTCCGCAGCCGACGCCGTCCAAGGCTGCGGCGCGGCCGCGTTCCACACGGTCGACGATCCGGCGGTCGCGCAGCCGCGCTATGCGACCGACGCCGCCGCCGCCACCGCGCTGATCCAGGCCTCCGGCGCGGAACTCGTGCTGGCCCCCGGAACCTCGCGTTTCGCGCGCAGCCTGCCCGGCGCCGCGCACCGCGTCGGCGCGCAGATCGACACCCACATCGTGGCCCTGAACGCCGAGGGCGGCGCCGTGCGCGCGCAGCGCTGGTTCTACCGGCAGCGCATCCTCGGCGCCTTCAGCCGCGCGGCGCGTCCCTGGCTGCTGCTGCTCGACACCGGCGTGTTCGCCCCCTGGCAGGGCGCGGCCGGCGCGGCCAACGCGCAGGCCATGGCCGTCGCCTTTGCCGATGACGACCGGCGCACCGCCGTGACCGGCGTGCAGAAGCCGGCCGCCGACGCGCAGACGATCCGCCCGGACGCGAAGCTGCTCTTCGTCGCGGGCGCGGGCTGGACCAAGAAGCAGAAAGACGGCCAGTTCCACATCGGCGAGGCCGGCGCGCTGATCCTCGACTTCCTCGGCAAGGCCCAAGCCTCGCTCGGCAGCAGCAAATCGCTAGTCGACATCCAGGGCGAAGGCCAGGAGACCTTGACCTTCATGTCGCACATGAACCAGGTGGGACAGACCGGCTCGACGCCGCGCCACCCCAAAGGCATCGCGACCTGCTGCCACGGCGAAGAGCCGCACGCGGTCGGCTGGCGCTTCATCAACGAGCGCCGCGCGGTCAACCTGGATCCGAACTGCGGCTGGGCGCAGGGCAAGGCCGACGTGCTCTACGTGGCCGACGCCTTCGAGGTGATGGCCAAGGTCAACGCGCTGCTCTGAACAGGGCGCGCTAACCCAGCCACGCCTCCAGCAGGGCGCGCAGGCCGGTCGCGGCGATGATGCAGGCGAAGAGGCCGGCCAGCGCCAGACCGGTGTTCAACAGCGGACCGGCGCGGTGCTCGCCCATGAGCGCGCGCCGGTTCACCAGCGCGATGATCACGGCGACCGCCAGCGGCAGTACGAAGACGTTGGAGATCTGCGCCATGACCGTGACCGCCACCGGATTGCGGCCGCCCAGCGCCGGCACGATCAAGCCTGAGCACGCCGCCGCCAGACAGATCAACCGAAAGGCCTTGCTGCGCGGCTCCATGCGGCCGACGCGGTAGTCGGAAATCAGCAGCGGGCCCACCATCAGGATCGGGAAGATCGAAGAGAGCCCGGCGCTCAGCGTGCCCGCCATGAACAGCGCGACCGCGAACCGGCCGGCCAGCGGCGCGAGCGTGTTGACCATGTCGAGGATCTTGACGATGTCTTTGCCATGCGCGTAGAGCGCGCCGGCAGCGACGACCATGATCGAGCCGCTGATCACGAACATCAGCGACGCGGAAACCACAGCGTCGAGCGTTTGCTGCTTGAGGTCGGCCACACCCACGCCTTTTTCCTTCAACAGCAGCGGCCGCGTCACGAACGTCGGTGCCGCCATCGTGGTGCCCACAAACGCCGCGATCATCAGCAGCGCGCCCGGTTCATCGGGGATCGAAGGGATCACCGCCTGCCGCAGAATCGCCGGCGACGGCCAGACCACGAACATGGAAATGATGAACGTCAGGCCCATGAGCATTACGAAGAAGGCCAGCACCTTCTCGAAGAAACTGTAGCGACCGATCATGAGCAGGCCGTACATCAGCGCGATCAGGGCCACGGCGATGCCCAGCGTCGCGACATAGTTTTCTTTAGGCAACGAGGGCACGAACAGACCAAACGTCTCGTAGATCGCGCCGGACGACAACGTCAAGATCCCGCCTAGGCAAGTGTACTGCGCCGTCACCACGCCGATCAGAACCAGAATGGCCAGCGTGCGGCCGAACGGCAGATGACGTTTCACCGCATGCAGTGCCGTGTCGCCAGTCACTGCTGCCATGCGTCCGTACGCCTCCATCAGCACGCCTGAAAACAGACAGCTCAGGAAAAGCACCCAGACGAGCTGCAGGCCGTACTGACTGCCGGCCTTGGCCATCGAGGTGACGCTACCGGTGCCGATCGTGTAGCCGATCGCGAAGATTCCCGGCCCGAGGACCGCAAGGAGTTGCTTGATTGTTCTCATCATTTTAACCATGAAACACATGAAACCTCACGAAATCAATTCACCTACGTCCGTATCTCCGTTGTCACGGTTGCGATGTCGCGCAGAGCGGCGACCGTGTCGCGGCAGACGGTGGTGAAGAGGCCCAGGTCGACCGAGTAGGCGATGTACTGCACGCCCGCCTCGATCCAGCGGCGGGCCTGCGGCAGCGTGTCGGCGAAGACCCCGATCGTCTTGCCCTTGCGGCGGGCCACGGCGATGATCTCCCGCATCTTCGCCAGCACGCGCGGATCTTCGATCTGGCCCGGAATCCCCAGCGCCTGCGACAAATCGTACGGCCCGATGAAGAGGATGTCGACGCCCGGCACCTCGGCAATCTTCTCATATTCGTCGAGACAGGTGCCTTCAAGCTGCAGAATCACCAGCGCCTGGTTGGCCTGTTCGAAATAGGCCGCGCGGTCGAGCGCTGAAAACTGCGCGGCGCGCACGAACCGGCAGACGCCGCGGTGTCCCAGCGGCGCGAACTTGCAGGCGTCGACGACCGCCTCGGCCTCGGCCTCCGAGGCCATCTGCGGCACCTGGATGCCGGCCGCGCCGAGATCGAGCGGCTGCGCCACCGTGTCGGGCGACGCGCCGCGCGTACGCACGATCGGCAGCGTGCCCGCCACCTCCGCCGCACGGATCAGGTGCTGGAGCGTCTCCAGATTGACCGGCCCGTGCTCCATATCGAGAATACAGAAATCGAAGCCAGCATACCCGATCACCTCGATCAGCTCCGGCGCAGTGGTTTTGCAGAAGACGCCCGTCAGGACCTCTCCCCGTTTCAGACGCTCGCGCGTCTCGTGTAAACTCTGTTTCATTCGCTTTCCTTAGATTTCAGGGTGAGTGACAAGTGTGACACAACTGTGCTATCATGCGGGTCGGTGATTTTGGAAAGGGGTTTGACATGGATATGGTAACGGTCCGAGATTTTAGAACTTCCCCGACGAAGATTCGAAATCGGTTGAAATCGGGTGCGACGGTGGTATTGACCAACCATGGCGTCCCGATGGCCATTTTGCTGGGCACGGACGCGACCTCGCTGGTAGACACGCTGGCTGCCATTGATCAGGCGCGGGCTGTGCGGGCGGTGGCCAGAATGCAGATGGCCGCTCGGCAAAGCTGCCCCGCCGGCATGGACATGGACGACATCGACGCCGTCATTGCCGCCGCGCGGAAGGATAGAAAAAACGGGCAACGCCATGTCAAACGCGGTCATTGACACCAACATTCTGGTTTCGGGGTTGTGGAATCCGTCCGGTGCGCCGGGGAATGTCTTGTCGATGATTCTCGCCGGACGTATCACGCCCTGGTATTCGGGCGACATTCTTTGCGAGTACGCGGATGTGTTGTATCGCAAAGAATTCCCTTTTGCAAAGGCCGACGTGGATACGTTGTTGGGTTTCATCCAAAAGAAAGGCATTGCCGCGACGTTCACGGTGAGCCGCGTGCCATTCGCGGATGAAAGCGACCGTATCTTTTATGACGTGGCCGTCTCCAACAACGTTCCGTTGATCACGGGGAATCTGAGGCATTATCCTGCGCATCCGCTTGTCCTCTGCGTGTCCGCGTTTCTGGCCGACATTCCCTGAACCATATTTCCCCGATCAATCATTAAGGGCGGCCTCTATTGCGC